>NZ_JRVI01000060.1:0-53490 GCF_000783375.1 Sphingomonas sp. Ant20 | reverse complement strand
TCGTCGAGGCGCGGGCGGCGGCGGCGCGACGCGCGCGGCGTTCGAGCTTCTGCTCGGGCGTGGCGGTCGGCTTGGCGACGCCGGGCAGGCGCGGCAGCGGTGTCGAGGGGATGCTGTCGATGCCCTCGATCCGGACGACTTCCTCGACGAGGTCGGCGGGGCCGTCGACGTCGCGGCGCCAGCTCGGGACCGTGACCGGCCATTTGCCCTCGATCGTCGAGAACAGCGCGTCGCTGAACGCGTCGGCCGATTTGATCGCACCGATCGTGAAGCCGAGCGACAGGAGCGTGCGGGCCTGGCGTTCGGGGGCCACGTGGAGCCCGCCTAGGTCGGCGCTGAGGCGCGGGTCGTAGTGCACGACGCGAGGTTCGAGCGGTGGCTCGCCCGAGCGCGTGACCTCACTTGCGGTGCCGCCGCATACGTGGAGCACGAGCGCGGTGGCGATCGCCAGGCCGTCGTCGAGGAAGGCGGGGTCGACGCCGCGTTCGAAGCGGCTGCGCGCGTCGGAGGTGAGCGTGAGCTTCTGGCCGGTGCGCGCGATATGGTCGGGATCGAAATAGGCGCATTCAATCAGCACGTCGGTGGTGTTCGCGGAGACGCCCGAATGCTCGCCGCCCATGATGCCGCCAATGTCGTGCACGGCCACGTCGTCGGCGATGACGGTCATGGTTTCGTCGAGCGTGTAGGTCTTGCCGTTAAGCGCGACGACCTGTTCGCCGTCCTTGGCTTTCCGCGCGACTAGGCCGCCCGACAGCTTGGCGCGGTCATAGACGTGCAGCGGGCGGCCGAGGTCGATCATCAGATAGTTGGTGATGTCGACGAGCGCGGAGATCGGCTTCTGGCCGATCGCGAGCAGGCTGCGGCGCATCCAGTCGGGCGACTCGCCGTTGCGCACGCCGGTGACGGTCTGCGCGAAGAAGGCGGGGCAGCCGGCGGTGTCGGCGGTGCGGACCGATGGCCCTGCCCCGTCGGTGACGATCGGATCGAAGATCAGCGGCGTGAGCGTGCCCATGCCGGCCGCGGCGAGGTCGCGCGCAATGCCGCGGACGCCCATGCAGTCCTGGCGGTTGGGTGTGATCGCGACGTCGATGACGGGATCGGTGAGCCCGGCATAATCGGGGTACGGCGTGCCGATCGGCGCGTCCGCGGGCAGTTCGATGATGCCGTCATGATCCTCGCCGAGTTCCAGTTCGCGCGTCGAGCACATCATGCCGTTCGATTCGACGCCGCGGATGCTCGCGAGCTTGAGCGTCACGTCGAGCCCGGGGACGTACGCGCCGGGCGCCCCGAACACGCCGACCAGCCCGGCGCGCGCGTGGGCGCGCCGCAGACGACCTGCAGCGGGCCATCACCGGCGTCGACCGATAGGATCTGCAGCTTGTCGGCCTGCGGGTGGCGTTCGGCGCTGAGCACCTTGGCGATGCGGAACGCGGCGAGCTTCTCGCCCGGATTCTCGACGCCTTCGACTTCGAGGCCGATACGCGTGAGCGCGTCAACGATCTGGTCGAGCGTGGCGGTGGTGTCGAGGTGCTGCTTGAGCCAGCTGAGCGTGAACTTCATGCGCCGACTCCTGCCGACAAAGTGGGGACGTCGAGGCTCGAGAAACCATAATGTTTCAGCCAGCGGATATCGCCGTCGAAGAACGGACGGAGGTCGTCCATGCCGTATTTGAGCATCGCGAGCCGATCGATCCCGCAGCCGAACGCAAAGCCCTGCCACTCGTCCGGATCGAGCCCGCACGCCTCGATCACTTTCCGATGGACCATGCCGCTGCCCAGGATCTCGAGCCAGCCGTCTGGCTCCGCGCCGCCGACGACACGCTTGCCCTTGACCAGCGTGTAGCCGACGTCGATCTCGACCGAGGGTTCGGTGAACGGGAAATAGCTCGGGCGCATCCGCAGGACGATGTCGTCACGCTCGAAGAACGCCTTCACGAACGTCTCGAGCGTCCACTTCAGATGGCCGAGCGTGATGCCCTTGTCGATCACGAGGCCCTCGACCTGGTGGAACATCGGCGTGTGCGTCGCGTCCGAGTCCGAGCGGTAGGTGCGGCCCGGCGCGATGATGCGGATCGGCGGCTTCTGGCTCAGCATCGTGCGGATCTGGACGGGCGAGGTGTGCGTGCGGAGCAGCGAGAAGGTCGTCTTCTCGTCGGCGGTGCCCGCGGCCTTCGCGTTGATCCCCTGCTGGAGATAGAAGGTGTCGTGCATCGCGCGCGCCGGATGCGTCTCGGGGATGTTGAGCGCGGAGAAATTATGCCAGTCGGTCTCGATCTCGGGCCCGGTCGCGACCGCGAAGCCCAGGTCGGCGAAGATCTCGGCGAGTTCGTCCATGACCTGGCTGACCGGGTGGATCGTGCCGGGCATGGGCGCGTCGGCGGGCAGCGTCATGTCGAGCGTTTCGCTGGCGAGCCGCGCGTCGAGCGCGGCGCGTTCGAGCGTCGCTTTGCGCTCTGCGATGCCATTGGCGACGGCTTCGCGAAGACCCTGGATCATCGGGCCCTGCACGAGCCGCTCGTCGGGGGTCATCTTGCCGAGCGTCTTCAGCAGCGCGGTGATCGTGCCCTGCTTGCCGAGCGCCTCGACCCGGCACGCCTCCAGCGCGTCGAGGCCGGATGCCGCGGCGATCGCCGCCAACATGTGTTCGCGCATCTGGTTCAGGTCTTGCGTCACGTCATACTCCCAGGGCGGGTTCGGTCGGCAGATCGGGTAGGCGGGGCAGCCCCAGACCGATACCCAGATCGTCCCAATTTTCGTTGCGCGCTTCGATCAGTTCGATCTTCCACGCTCTTCGCCACTCCTTCAGCCGCTTCTCGCGAACGATCGCGGCCTCCATCGTGTCGAACATCTCGTAATAGGCGAGACGCCTGATGCCGTACCGGTGAGTGAAGCCGGGGATCAACCCCTCGCGGTGCTGAACCAGCCGCGCGAGCAAGTTTGAGGTGACGCCGATGTAGAGCGTGCCGTGGCGGCGGGAGGCGAGGATGTAGACGCAGGGCTGGAAGGTTTCGCGCATTTCTTGCTCCCCCTTGATCGCCCTTCCCCAGATTTCTTACATCCGTCATTCCGGCGGAAGCCGGAACCCATGGTTGCGGGCCGGATGATGGTAGCACGCTTTCGCCGGGTCCGCCGTAACCGTGGGTCCCGGCGTTCGCCGGGATGACGGAAGGGGGGATGACGGGCTGGCGAACCCCAAACGCGAAAAAGGGCGCCGGTGGTTTCCCACCGGCGCCCTTTTCAAACCCAACCTCAGTCGCGAATTACGCGGCCTGGGGAAGTGCTGCCTTCGCCTGTGCGACGATCGCGCTGAAGGCTGCGCCCTCGTGCATCGCGATGTCGGCCAGGACCTTCCGGTCGAGTTCGATACCCGCCAGCTTCACGCCGTGCATGAACTGCGAATAGGTCAGACCCTCGGCGCGGACGCCGGCGTTGATGCGCTGGATCCACAGGCCACGGAAGGTGCGCTTCTTAACCTTGCGGTCACGATATGCGTACTGTCCGGCCTTTTCGACGGCCTGACGGGCGATACGGATGGTGTTCTTGCGACGGCCATAATAGCCCTTCGCCTGAACCAAAATACGCTTGTGCTTGGCGCGGGTGGTAACACCCCGTTTTACGCGTGCCATTGTCTAATTCCTTCTCAGCTCAACGCAGGCCGTAAGGCGCCCAGGCCTTCACTGCTGCGGTATCGGCCTTGGACAGCAGCTTGGTGCCGCGGTTCTGACGGATGTACTTGCCGTTGTGATGCGCCAGACGGTGACGTTTGCCGGCGACGCCGTGCTTGAGCAGGCCGGTGGCGGTGAGCTTGAAGCGCTTCTTGACGCCGCTCTTGGTCTTCAGCTTGGGCATTTTTATCCTTTCGGTTACGAAGGGAAACGCTGAAATCGCCGCGGCAGCCCACACTGGCCGGGCGATTCGTCGAACGCGCATCCCTTCGAGGAAGCGGGGCCGATACCCGCATCGGTCCGAAATCTCAAGTCGCATTCCCGGATTAATGCGGCATCCGACCATAGTGGAACCGCTACGCCCGCCATGCGATAGGCTTATCATGGACGCCAGCCCGACGCAGCCGATCGACGCCCCCCCGCCCGCCGCGGCGCAGAAGAGGCGCAAACGGCGGATCCTGCGCAACATTCTGATCGGGATCCTCGCGGTGATCGCCGCCATCTGGCTGGTGCTCTACATCACCAAGGGTCGCTTCTTGAAGCATCCGTTCGAGCGGATCGTCGGGTCGATGACCCACCGCACGGTGACCGTCGGCGGCGATTTCCAGCTCTATTTCGCGCCGTTCCGAATCAAATTCTATGCCGAGCGCTTCACGCTCTCCAACCCCGACTGGGCGAGCCGGCCCAACCTGTTCCAGGCGGACAAGCTCGACACGCGGATCGCGCCGCTGTCGCTGATCTTCGGCAAGCGGCGGCTCTACTGGCTCGATCTGGTCAACGGCGCGGTCGATCTTGAATGGAATGCCGCGCATACCGCCAACAGCTGGACGTTCAGCGACAAGAAGGGCGGCGAGCCGCTCGAATTCCCGCGGATCGACGTGGCGACGGTGACGGGGACGAGCGTGCGCTATCTCGACCCGCGGATGCGCGTGCTCGCCAATCTCGACGTCGCCGACATCCGCTCGGTCGATGCGACGATCGGCCGCGCGGTCGGCCTCAAGGGCACCGGCCAGCTGCGCGAGACGCCGTTCACGGTGACCGCGCAGCTGCTGTCGCCCGACGCGACCGCCAATCGGGGACAGAACAAGCTGGTCGCGCGGATGCGCGCGGCGGGCAACGTGATCGACGTCGCCGGCACGCTGCCGAGCATAGCGGACGTCGAGAACGTGCCGCTCGCGGTGACCGCGCGCGGCGCCAACCTGTCGACCCTGCTCGGCGTGATCGACGTCGCGATCCCGAACACACGCACCTATCGGCTGCGCGGGCAGCTCGTGAAACAGGGCGAGGAATATCATTTCACGCGGATCACCGGCGTGGCGGGGAAGACCGATCTGGCGGGCAAGCTGACGATCACCAATGGCGAACGCATCCATCTCGATTCGGTGCTGGCGACCAAGAGCCTCGACATCGTCGATGCCGCGCCGTTCATCGGCTACAATCCCGACATCGTCGAGAGCCGCGGCGCGGTGGCGGCCGCCGCCGCGACCGGCGCGGGCGCGCAACGCCTGTTGCCCGATGGGAATTTCCCGGTCGAGACGATGCAGATCTTCGATGCCGACCTGAAATGGACGATCGGCGTAGTGCGATCGAAGAACATCCCGATCTCGAACGTCGATCTGACGCTCGACCTCGAGCGCGGGCGGCTGGCGCTGTCGCCACTGACGTTTGCGATGGCGCGCGGCAACGTCGCCTCCGACGCGTCTTCGACACGCGGTCGCGGCCGAGCGCGGTGTCCTACGACATTCGCCTCGCGCCGACGCCGATGGGGCGGTTGCTCAAGGGCTATGGGCTTGCCGAGGCGGGGACGACCGGGACGATCAAGGGGCGGATCAAGCTCGACGGGCGCGGCGATTCGATCCATGATTCGCTGGCGTCGTCACGCGGCCGGATCGCGTTCGTGATGCCGTCGGGCGCACTGTCGGTGCGCAACGTCCAGCTCGCCGAGCTCGACATCGGCACGTTCGCGCAGCGCATGTTCCAGGGCAAGCTCGACGAGCCGGTCCAGGTCAATTGCGGCCTGATCGGCTTCACCGTGCGCGGCGGTGTGGCGGCAGCGGACCCGATCCTGATCGACACGAAGAAGAACGTGATCGTCGGCCGCGGCGGGTTCAGCTTCCGCAACGAAGCGGTCGACCTCGCCTTCCGCGCCGATTCGAAGAAGTTCAGCCTGTTTGCGGGCCAGTCGCCGGTTGGGTTTGGCGGGGTGTTCGCGGCACCGAAAATGAGCGTGGTGTCGAAGGACCTGCTCGCCCGCGTCGGCACCGGGCTGGGCCTCGCGCTGGTGGCGACGCCGGTCGCGGGTGTGCTCGCGTTCGTCGATGTCGGCGATGCGAAGGCCACCGCGTGCGGCCCGGTGCTGGCCGGCGCGACCGCCAAGGCGCAGCGGACGACCAAGGGCGAGACGCGCGACGATGTCGGCCGCGGGACGACCGCCAAGGGCGAGGATGGCAAGGCGTCCGAGGCGGAGAAGAAGGGGCAGAAGAAGAAGTTTCTGGGGATCTTCTAAGGGCGGCGGCTTTGGTCTCACCCGCGCCGCTCACCTCACTGGCCCCCGTCACCCCGGCGAAAGCCGGGGCCCATGGTTTCGGCCAGCGCGGTTAGCGACCGTTCCGTGTCCGTGGGTCCCGGCTTTCACCGGGATGACGGATATCAGGCGGGGTGCGAGGCGTAACGCCAGCCTTCCCGCCATGACGGCCTCAGTGGTCGTGACCGCCATGGTCATGCGCATCACCCGTGATCCGGTGCATCGCCTCGAGCACGTCGTCCAGCCGCGCCGGATCGCCGATCGCGAGCACATGGCCTTCGCTCGCCGCGGTCAGCGGGTCGCCGTTCCAGTCGCACATCATCCCGCCGGCGCCTTCGACGACCGGGACCAGCGCGGCGAAGTCGTAGAGCTGGAGACCCGATTCGCAGACGACGTCGAGATGCCCGCTCGCGAGCAGCCCGTAATTATAGCAGTCGCCGCCATAGACCGGCCCCTGGCGCGGGTTGCCGCCCGAGATCGCCGCGACGAGCGCGAGATAATGCGGGACGTCAGCCTCGCCGAACAAATGCGGGCTGGTCGTCGCGATCGTCGATCCCGCCAGTTCGCGGCAGACCCGGGTGCGCACCGGCACGCCGTTCAGCGTCGTCGGACGCCCCGCGACGCCGACCCAGCGTTCGCGCTGGACCGGCTGGTCGATGATCCCGAGCACCGGCCAGCCATCCTCGACCAGCGCGATCAGCGTGCCGAAGATCGCGCGGCCGACGGTGAAGCTGCGCGTGCCGTCGATCGGGTCGAGCACCCATTTGCGGTTGGTGACACCGGTCTTCTCGCCAAATTCCTCGCCGACGATGCCGTCGCCCGAGCGTTCGGCGTCGAGCAGCCGGCGCATCGCCGATTCGGCCTCGCGGTCGGCGCGGGTGACGGGGGACTGGTCGTCCTTGATCTCGACGCCGTGCTCGTGGCGGAAATAGGGTCGGATGACGTGGCCCGCGGCATCCGCGAGGCGGTGCGCGAGGTCGATATCGGCTTGGGTCACTGGCATGCGCCCTGCCTATCGATACGGTACGGCGCGAGCAATGGACGGATGCCGCGAGCGGGCGTACGTCACTGCGATCATACCGGAGTATAGCCCCATGCGCCTCGTCCCGACCCTTGCCGCCCTCCTCGTCGCCACCCCCGCAGTCGCGGCGCTCGCGCCCGGTGCGAAGGCGCCCGACTTCACCACGCGCGGCGCGATCGCCGGCAAGGTGTTCACGGTCCACCTCGCCGAACAGCTGAAGAAGGGCCCCGTCGTGCTCTACTTCTTCCCCGCGGCCTATACCGGCGGCTGCAATGCCGAGGCGCATGCCTTTGCCGAGGCGGTCCCCGCGTTCAAGAAGGCCGGCGCGACGGTGATCGGCATGTCGGCGGACAACGTCGAGACGCTGAGCAAATTCTCGGCAGAGAAATGCGCGGGCAAGTTCGCGGTCGCCAGTGCAGGGCCGAAGGTCGTCGCCGGCTATGACGTCGCGCTCGGCAAGCAAGTGATGGGACGCGACGTCACGAAGCGCACCAGTTACGTGATCGGCCGCGACGGCCGGGTCGCCTTTGTTCACGACGACATGAACCCGGCCGAGCATGTCAGTTCGACGCTGGCCGCAGTTGAGACGCTTAACCGCCGATAGATCCGCAAATCGTCACGCGTTGCTAACCTTTATCGTTCTATTCCGGGGGCGAAACGGGGGCAAATGACATGCGGGACGCGCAGGGCGCACAACAGGTGAGCACGGAGGACCTGTTCGACCAGATCGGCCGATTCCTCCGTAAGCACCGGTTGCGTCCGGATCCGTCGCATTATGCGTTCGCGCATGCCGTGCTGTCGGCACCCGACGGCCCGCTCGCGGCGCAGGTTGCGCGATTGACCGAGGGCGGCGTCCGGCTGCTGCGCAGGGATATCGAGGCGCTTGGCGGACAGGTTACCGATACGCCCGCGACCGTCGACCCCGACGACCAATGCGATCCCGCGCTGCGCGAGGGGGAGGCGGACCGGCTGGTCGCCGAGACGCAGGAGCATGTCGACGGATTCGCGACGATCATGCACAGCATCCACGCCGAGACCCGCGGCTTCGGCCATGACCTGGCCGAAAGCGCGGCGGCGATCACGACGTCGCCGGGACTGGCCGAGATCGACGAGATCACGCGGATCACGACCGCGATGATCGGCAGGATCCGCGAGTCGGAGGTGCGGCTGGCCAAGGCGAAGCACGAGACCGACGTCCTGCGGGCCAAGCTCATCGAGGCCCGCGACAGCGCACGACGCGACACGCTGACCGGCCTGCCGAACCGGCGCGCGTTCGACGAGGCGTTCGGCGCACGCGACGCGGACAAAGGCCCCTATTGCCTCGCGGTATGCGACGTCGACCGGTTCAAGCGCGTCAATGACGCGTTCGGCCACGGCGTCGGCGACCGGGTGCTGACCGCGATCGGCCAGATGATCGCGGCGGGGTGCGAAGGGCATCTCGTCGTGCGGCACGGCGGCGAGGAGTTTGCGGTGCTGTTGTGCGGCGTCAGCCTGAGCGACGCCGCGCGCCTGCTCGATTCGGTCCGCGCGATCGTTGCCGCCAAACGCTTCCGCAATCGCGAGACCGATTCCCCGCTCGGCCAGATCACCTTTTCGGCAGGCGTCACCGCGATCCATGCGGACGAAGCCGCCGAGAGCGCGTTCGCCCGTGCGGACCGGCTCCTCTACACTGCCAAGGGCGACGGGCGCGACCGGATCTGCGCCGCCTGATCCGCGCGGCGGTCCGCGGCACCGATCCTTGGCGCCGTTCACCGGATAAGTGTGGCGCAAAATCCCAACTGCTGCGTGGCTGCTGCGAAAAACCGCGCTGATTCAGCCGGATACGGAACTGGCACGGGGTGTGCAAAGCAGGGGATATCGGCAGCCGGATGGTCCGGACGCCGCCATCACCGAAGGGAAGCCACCATGTCCTCGATCCATTTCGAATCCGCCAAGCGCATCCTCCTCTCGTTCGCCGGGGCGCTGGTCTTCGCCGGCATCGCGATCAGCGCAGCGACGCCGATCATCCCGATCGCGTGATCCGGCCTGACTGCGGAGACTGCATCATGCTTCATCACCTCCATCGCGGCCAATACCGGCCCGACCGCCTGCGGGACAGCGGCCTGCTCGTCGGCATCGTCGCCTTCTCGACCACCGTCCTGCTGATCGCGACTCATGCCGCAGCGTTCGCCTGATCGGCAGCGCGGGGGATCCCTGCCCGCCAGGCGCGGGTCGCGGTCAGGCCAGCATGGCCGAAGAAGCGGGGCCGACGGGCGCGGCCTCCTCGCGCGAATAGGTCCCGATCAGCAACCCCGCCGCGAGCACATGTCCCGACATCGCCTCGACCAGCGCGGTGCGGCCCGGTGACACGCCTGGATCGCCCAGCGCCGCATCGAGCGCGAACAGCTGGAAGGCGTAGCGATGTTCGCCATGCCCGGTCGGCGGATCGGGCGGCAGCCAGCCTTCGCGCAGATATGAATTGCGCCCGACATCGCCGTCGGGCGTCCCTGCGCCGTCGGCCGCGATCGCACCTTCGGCCAGTCGCAGCCCATCGGCAGCGATATGCCAGACGATCGCGTGAACCAGCGGTTGCGGCGTCGGCGCATCCGCATCCTCGACGATCAGCGCGAGCGCGGCGGTGCCCGCAGGTGGCACGCTCCAGACCAGCGGCGGCGACACCCCGTCACCATCGGCGGTGAACCGCGGCGGCAACCGCCCCTCATGCGCAAAGGCGGGGCTGGTCAGGTCGAGCGTCGCGAACCCCGTGCCGGCCTGCGCGCCGACCCGAGACCGGACCGGGCGATCACCAACGCGTCGGCACCAGCGCGCAATCCTTTAAGTGCGTGGCCGAGCCAGGCAGGCATGTGTTCAAGCATCGTTACCCTCCGAAGGACAGGCGCCAGGGCGCAGGACCGGTGCGCCATCGGCATACCAGCGGCTCTGATCGCGCATCGTGCCGGCATCGTGATAACAGGCCTGCGCTGTCCCACCCGCCGGATCGATCGCGACCATCCAGTTGTGATCGCCGCAGTTATGTGCCTCGCACCCCCAGGAGGCGATGCGCCGGCCCCGTTGGAAGATCGGCGTCTGCGGTCCCGAGCGTCCGCGGATCAGCGACCGCAGCCGGGCATCGTCGACCACCGCGAGCAACCCGCCGGCCACCTCGGTGCGATCGAAGAAATCGACGCCATCGACCGCGTCATGCGGGTATTTGCCGACATAGGCGGTGAGCGGCGTGGTCTGCGCCTGCCCCGCCACGGGGGTCGGCGTCCGCGTGGCAGGCGGCGTGAAGTTGGCGACCGCAGCGGTCTGCTGGGGATCGTCGCCCGCACTGCAGCCTGACACGGCCATGGCAAGCATTGCCATCCCCGCACGCAGCGACAGGGTGATCGGCGCAGCCCCGGATCCGATATGCATCGCAGCCCCCTCATGGTCTTTTCATCCCAACGCGCCGACCGGGCTGAGGTTGCCCGCGATGCCGGCGCTGCCGGGGCGACTCGACGATCCGAATCTACGGGTATGCGCGAGTGCAAGCGTGTATCGTCGCCGTCCCGGGGCGCTCCGCCCCGCCGGAAGGGCAGCATCATGGCCAAGAGCCAGAAGAAATCGAACAAGGAAGTCCGCAAGCCCAAGGCCGAGAAGGAGCCCAAGGCGAACGCGTCGAACCCGACGACCAAGGGCAAGCCCGTCGAGATGACGACGCTCAAGTGATCCGGCACGAAACAGGACGATGACGATGGCGGACGACGATTACGTCTATGACGAGGCCAGCGGCGAATGGGTCGCCGCCGACGCCGCATCCACGACCCGCGCGGCGGACGACGACACGGTCGTGGTCCGCGACTCGGTCGGCAACGTGCTGGCGGACGGCGACCAGGTGACGCTGATCAAGGACCTGACCGTCAAGGGCGCGGGCCAGACGCTCAAGCGCGGCACGCTGATCAAGGCGATCCGCCTGACCGGTGACGCGCAGGAGATCGACTGTCGCTATGAGGGGATCAAGGGTCTGGTGCTGCGCGCGGAGTTCGTGCGCAAGCGGTAACGGACGCACCCCCTGATCCTCCCCCTGCCGGGGGAGGAGTTCGGGATGTGGCGGATCAGACGTCCGCGGGGAGGTAGATCTCGCTGCCCTTCTCGCGGAACCTCTCGCTCATTTCAGCCATGCCCTTTTCTGCGTCGGCATGCGCACCCTTGGCGAAGATCGCGCGGTTGGCGTCGGTCTGATCGATATCGGCCGCTAGGAACGTGTCGGCGGGGCCGTTCTGTTTGGCGGCGAAGTCACGCACCTCCTGCGTGATCTTCATCGAGCAGAATTTCGGACCGCACATCGAGCAGAAATGCGCGGTCTTGGCGCCTTCTGCGGGGAGCGTCTGGTCGTGATATTGCTCGGCCGTATCGGGGTCGAGGCTCAGGTTGAACTGGTCGCGCCAGCGGAACTCGAAGCGCGCGCGGCTCAGCGCGTCGTCGCGCATCTGCGCGGCAGGGTGACCCTTGGCGAGGTCGGCGGCGTGTGCGGCGAGCTTGTAGGTGACGACGCCGACCTTCACGTCGTCGCGGTCGGGCAAGCCCAGATGCTCCTTGGGCGTGACGTAGCAAAGCATCGCGGTGCCGTACCAGCCGATCTGCGCCGCGCCGATGCCGCTGGTGATATGGTCATAACCCGGCGCGATGTCGGTGGTGAGCGGCCCCAAGGTATAGAAGGGCGCCTCGCCGCAGACCTCGAGCTGCTTTTCCATATTCTCCTTGATCTTGTGCATCGGCACATGGCCGGGGCCCTCGATCATAACCTGGACGTCGCTCTTCCATGCGCGGTGCGTGAGTTCACCGAGCGTGTAGAGCTCGCTGAACTGCGCCTCGTCGTTCGCGTCGGCGATGCTGCCGGGGCGCAGCCCGTCGCCGAGCGAATAGGCGATGTCATACGCCTTCATGATCTCGGTGATCTCGTCGAAGCGCTCGTAGAGGAAGCTCTCCTTGTGGTGGCTGAGGCACCATTTCGCCATGATCGAGCCGCCGCGCGAGACGATGCCGGTGACCCGCTTGGCGGTCATCGGGATATAGGCGAGGCGCACGCCGGCGTGGATCGTGAAGTAATCCACGCCCTGCTCCGCCTGTTCGATCAGCGTGTCGCGGAAGATCTCCCAAGTCAGATCCTCGGCGACGCCGCCGACCTTCTCGAGTGCCTGATAGATCGGCACGGTGCCGATCGGCACGGGGCTGTTGCGCAGGATCCATTCGCGCGTGTCGTGGATGTTGCGGCCGGTGCTCAGGTCCATCACCGTGTCCGCGCCCCAGCGGATCGACCAGACGAGCTTGTCGACCTCGGCGGCGACGTTCGACGCGACCGCCGAATTGCCGATATTGGCGTTGATCTTGACCAGGAAGTTGCGGCCGATCGCCATCGGCTCGGATTCGGGGTGGTTGACGTTGTTGGGGATGATCGCGCGGCCGCGCGCGACCTCGTCGCGGACGAACTCGGGGGTGACGAAGTCGGGGATCGACGCACCGAAGCTCTCGCCGTCGCGCTTATACTCTTTCAGCATCGCGCGGCCGAGATTCTCCCGCGTCGCGACATATTCCATCTCGGGCGTGATGATGCCACGGCGTGCGTAATGCATCTGGCTGACATTGGCGCCAGCCTGGCGCGCAACGGGCGCTTGATGCTGCCGGGAAATTGCGGGACGCCGCCCGAGCGGTCGGGGCCGAGCTGGCCATTATCCTCGGGCCGGACCGCGCGCGCGTCGTAACTCTCGACGTCGCCGCGCGCCTCGATCCACTGGCGGCGGAGTTGCGGCAGGCCGGCGTGATGTCGATCGTCGCCCTGGGGTCGGTGTACGGACCGCTGGTGTCGTAGACGCGCAAGGGCGGCTCGGAGCAACTGGGGTCGAGCACGATCTCGCGCATCGCGACGCGGACGTCGGGGCTGGAGGGCACCGCGACATGGATCTTCCGCGAGCCGCGGATCGGGCCGGTGGTGACGCCGATGTCGGCGGTCGGGATGCGGGGATCGTAATCGGCCATGCGCTTGCTCCTAAAGGTCTCGGAGCAAGGCATGCGGTTCTGTGGCGACCGCTCCCTCCCTCCGCCGGTATCAACCGGATCAGGTTCAGCGGGTCGAAGGCTCCTGCCTTCCTCTCAAGCGCGGATCGGCGCTCCCCCGGGGTAGGGCGAGCATAGGCGCAACGGACGGGGGCGCAAACGGAAAAACCCCGCACGGCCGGGCCGCACGGGGTTTCGGATCGATCGGCGGGTTGCGATCAGAAGGTGTAGGTCAGGCCCACCGCGCCGAGCCACTGGTCGGCATCGCCGCGTCCGCGACGATCGGGCTGTCCTTGTACTTGCCGAGCATGCGGCCGTAGAGCACCCCTGCGCCGACGCCGAAGCCGCGGCGCAGATCGCCCGACAGGCTCTGCAAAGCAAACGCGGAGACGTTGACCCGGCGGAAGCCGCTGTCGTTGATGTCATAGGTGCGCAGACCGCTGTTGATCGTGCCGATCGGCGTGACCGCGGCATAGGTCCGGCCAAAGCCCTTGCCTGCATAATCCGCCGACAGGCCGAAGGCGACCAGGGTGCGGACCGACAGCGGCGTCGTGTAGTTGACCTGCGGGGTGATGACATAGCTGTCGTGCGTGCCCGACACGTCGTGGATATAGGCGACACGCGCGGTCAGCGTGTCGTAATCGCTGGTGATGACGCCGGTCTTGCCGATGCCGACAAAGCCGCCGACTTCATAGGCCGTGTCGATCTTGCCGAGCGCGCGGACCTGCCGGTTGTCGACCCGGCCCGTGCGATCGGTGCGGACGGCGGCGATAACGCCGACTTCGTAGTTGATCCCGACCGACCCGGTATTGGGGATCAGGTTCACATAGAGCTGCGTACCGCGCGTGAAGAAGTCATGCCCGCGGATCGTGCCGATCGCGACCGCGCCGGGGGTGAAGCTGTTGCTGTCCGCACCCTCGTAATCGGGAAGCGACGCGACGCCGAGACCGAGCGTGATGCGGTTGTTGTCGGCGGGATCGGTGATTGGCGGGGTCGGATTGGGATCCGTCTGCGCAAGTGCCGGCGTGGCGAGGGCGACGGCCGCGGTTGCGGCAGTCAGAACGAGTGAGAATGCGCGCAAGGACGGGCTCCGGACAAAAAGGTTCCACCGCGCAACGCGGGGCAACCCCATTCGGTCCGTTGCAATCCGTCAGAAGATGTAACGCATCCTAACCTGTTGCATTTCGGCATCACCGGCGAGCATGAACCGTGCTGCGGAAAAGCGCGGCGGTCCGAAGCGTACCGCCGCGTTGTTCGAGAAGCCATAGCCCTCGCGCGGGATACCCGCGATCGTGTCGAGCTTGGAGTTGCTGTTCTCGTCATGGATGATCGCCAGCGCATAGCCACGCTGCGGCAGGCCCGGAAAGCTCGTCGTCCGGACCGCGGCGGGCAGGGTCCGGGTCAGTGCCTTGGCATCGTCGACACAGGCGGGGAAATTATCGGGGTCGGCGGTCAGGCAGATACGGATCAACCCCTTGGCCGAGCGGAGATTGTCGACCTCGACGTCAAGCCGCGTGACCGGGCTCGCTGCCGCCAGAACGGCCCAGACCGCGGCCGCCGCCAGCACGCGCGGCAGCCTTGGCATGCGAGCTGCCCGCATCGCCGTGCTCCCGGTCGGTGCCGCAGAGCCGATCCCAGAACCGGAAAGTGAGCTCATAATTGCACCTGTATCGTTCATGATGTGGCTGATGGTGGCTGGCCGTGATCAGCCATGTCCCCAATGCTCCCCTCCACATGAACCGGGGAAAAACCTCCCGGCCCATCGGATTGGCCCCCTCCATAACGGTCATGACCGTCAGAGCCAAACCGAGCGCACCGCCAGGGTCGGAATCGCGACGACCCGTAGCGGAATTATCACAGCAACGGGACCGGATCGAACGCCGTTGCCATTCAGATCCTAGGTCGACCACACCCGGACGGTGCTCCACCTGTTTGCACTCACTCTAGCCTATCGCCCCCGCAAAATGATCGATACCGGCGGCATCCGGGTACGCGGCTGCAAAGCGCGACGGCCTGTGCGCCTGCAAACTTGACGCCGCCCTGATCTATGTCCGAACACCGAATCCTCATCATAACTTTATCGATTTTGCAGAATTCATGCGCCAACAACTCGGTTGTTGAAGTCTCATTGACGCCTTGCAATGTGAAATTTCACTCAGGTCAACGAATTTCAGATCCGGATAGCAGAACATTGCTCCATTACGACGATAACGCCTGTTTGAAAGTCTGACGCCATGTCGGAGACAGGCCATCTCGATACTATAAATTTAGGAGATGAGGATATGGCAACCATCAACATCATGATTGCTGTGGATGTGGAAACAGCTCAGTCGACGGCCAGTGGCCAGACCATCACCCAGGGTCTGTATATGATCGACACGACGGGCTATGAAGGCACGTCCGAGGGTGGCAACGAGTTGACGACGCCGTGCAATGCCGGTGACGTCTTGGTGTGGACCGTCTATCCCATCAATCCCGCCGATAATATCGCAATCACCGGGTTTACCGGTCAATGCACGCAGAACCCGCCGAATAGTGTATTCCAGAATCTTGAAAAACAGACGACGCCCGCGGGCGCATCTATTGGACCTGTGTGATCAACAACGGCACAGGACAGGGGTCCTACCAGTACAGCGTCGTCTTCTCGATGTCGGGCAAGACCTACAGCTATGACCCGTTCATCAAGGTCCCGGCGAACTGATCGCCAGCGCGTAAACATGGGCATGAGCGCTCCCGGCTGATCCGGAAAAGAGCGCGCACCGCACACGGTGCCGGGCAGCAGCGACGACTTGCGGCTGCCCGGTACCGTAAAAACCCGCGCAGTTCCTCGGCCAGCATCGCTCGACCTGTCCGCCGAGCGTCCGGAACCGAGGTCAGGCGCGCCGGTCGAGGATTAGGATCGGCGCGTCACGATAACGACCCTCGATGCGCAGGCGGTAGCGAGGCGCTCGGCGAGGCTGAGCGAGGGCGCGTTGCCGGGGTCGATGATGCAGGTCGTGGCGGCGATGCGCGGGTCGGCCCAGGCCAGGACCGCCGCCATAGCCTCCGACGCATAGCCCTGGCCCTGCGCGTCGCCGGTCAGCGTCCAGCCCATTTCGGGGCCGATCGCACCGGGACCGTCGATCGGCGGCAGGATCGCGCGCCGCGCATCGATCAACCCCATCTCGCCGATCAGCCGGCCGGTCGCGGTCTCGCGCACGATCCAGCTGCCATAGCCGAACGCGGTCCACTGCCCGATCGAGCGGAGCAACCGGATCCACACCTCCTCGCGACTGCGCGGCGAGCCGCCGATCATCGCATAGACGCGGGCATCGGCCCACATCGCGGCGCAGTCGTCGAGATCGGCAGGGACATGGCCGGTCAGCGTCAGGCGCGCCGTGGCCAGCGTCGGCGCCTGGGGGTGGCGGGGGCCGGCGTGCGGTGCTGGCGAAGCGTCGGTCGGGTGTGAGGGGGCATGGCGGCTCCGGATCTGGCATGGACATAGTGGCGGAGATGGCGGCGGCGCGCCATGCCCGACCTGGCGCTCCCCGTCCCTTCGCGTCCGCCGCGCGGTGGCAGCGGAAGGCGGTAACCCGAGGGGGATCGCCTCGGTGGCGGAAGAGGCAGGGGGGCCGGCAATGCAGGTTGTCTTCGCGTGCGATTGGGCGGGAAAGGCTGTTTTCGCAGGCGCCGGTTTGCGCTAGTCGGAGCCATGGCATCGACGATCTCCTGCGACGTCGCGATCGTTGGCGCGGGCCTGGCCGGCGGGATGATCGCGCTGGCGCTCAAAGCGAAGCATCCGGCGCTCGACGTGCGGCTGGTCGATGCCGCCCCGACGGTCGGTGGCAATCACCTCTGGTCGTTCTTCGACAGCGACGTGGCGGCGGCGGACCGCTGGATCGTCGCGCCGCTCGTGGTGCATGGCTGGCAGGGCTATGACGTGCGCTTTCCAGGGCATGCGCGGACCATCGACGCGCGTTACAATTCGATCGAGAGCGTCCAGCTCGACCGCGAGGTACGCCGCGTCCTGCCGCCGCACGCGCTGATGCTCGACCGCAAGGTCAGCGGCGCGAGCGCGACCGCGGTGGTGCTGAGCGACGGCGACCGGATCGAAGCGACCGGGGTGATCGACGCGCGCGGGCCGGGCGACCTCACGCTGCTCGATCTGGCGTGGCAGAAATTTCTCGGACGCGAGATGCTGCTCGACGCGATGCACAAGGCGCCGCGGCCGATGGTGATGGATGCAGGCGTCGAACAGCTCGACGGCTATCGCTTCGTCTATTGCCTGCCGTTCAAGGCGCGGCGGATGTTCGTCGAGGACACCTATTACAGCGACACGCCCGATCTCGATCTGCCCGTGCTGCGCGACCGGATCGATGCCTATGTCGCCGAGCGCGGCTGGTCAGTGAAGCGGATCGAGCGCGAGGAATCGGGCGTGCTGCCGGTCGCGATGGGCGGCGATTTCGAGGCCTATTGGCGCTCGACCGGCGCGCGCGTCGCCAAGGCGGGGATGCGCGCGGGGATGTTCCACCCGACCACCGGCTATTCGCTGCCCGATGCGGTGCGGACCGCGTCGATGATCGCGGCGCTGGGGGATTTCTCGGGCGCACGGCTGCATGACGCGACCTATGCGATGGCGCAGGCGACGTGGAAGAGTCGCGGTTTCTACCGGATGCTCGACACGATGCTGTTCCGCGCGGCGGAGCCCGAGGAACGCTACCGGATCCTCGAGCGCTTCTATCGTCTCTCCCCTTCGCTGATAGGCCGTTTCTATGCCGGACGTTCGACCATGACCGACAAGGCGCGGATCCTGACCGGCAAGCCCCCCGTCCCCATCGTGCGCGCCGTCCGCGCCATCGCAGGCAGTATGAGATCATGAAGACAGCTATCGTCATCGGCGCAGGGTTTGGCGGGCTGGCGCTCGCGATCCGGCTGCAATCCGCAGGCGTCCAGACGACCATCGTCGAGAGCCGCGACAAGCCGGGCGGGCGTGGCTATTACTGGGAGCGCGACGGCTTCACCTTCGATGCCGGCCCGACCGTCATCACCGATCCCGACTGCCTGCGCGAACTATGGGCGCTGAGCGGGCACGACATGAGCGCGGACGTGACGCTCGACCCGGTGCTGCCCTTCTACCGGCTGAACTGGGCGGACGGGACGAACTTCGATTATACCAACGACGATACGCAAATGCGGGCGGAGATCGAGAAGCTGCATCCGGGCGACTGGGCGGGCTATGAGAAGTTCCTCGCCTATTCCGCCGGCGTGTTTCACGAAGGCTATGAGAAGCTCGGCCATGTCGCGTTTCTCGACTTCGGATCGATGATCAAGGCGGCGCCGGCACTGGCGAAATACCAGGCCTGGCGCTCGGTCTATTCGATCGTGTCGAGCTTCGTGAAGTCCGAGAAGCTGCGCGAGGCGCTCTCGTTCCACACGCTGCTGGTCGGCGGCAATCCGATGACGACCAGCGCGATCTATGCGCTGATCCACAAGCTGGAGCGCGACGGCGGCGTGTGGTTCGCGCGCGGCGGTACCAACCGGCTGGTCGCGGCGCTGGTGACCCAGTTCGAGCGGTTGGGCGGCGTGCTGCGGCTCGACGACCCGGTCACCTCGATCGAGACGCTGGGCGACCGCGCGACCGGGGTCACGACGGCAAGCGGCTGGTCGGGCCAGGCGGATGCGGTGGCGGCGAACAGCGACATCATGCACACCTATCGCGACCTGCTGGCGACGTCGCGCAGCGGACAGCGGACCAAGGCGTCGCTCGAGCGCAAGAAGTACAGCCCGTCGCTGTTCGTCGTGCATTTCGGGATCAAGGGCACGTGGCCGGGCATTCCGCACCACATGATCCTGTTCGGGCCGCGCTATAAGGGGCTGCTGTCGGACATTTACGATCACGGCGTGCTGGCGGAAGATTTCTCGCTCTATCTGCACCATCCGACCGTCACCGACCCCAGCCTGGCGCCGGAGGGGCATTCGACCTTCTACGCGCTCGCGCCGGTGCCGCATCTCGGCAAGTTCCCGGTCGACTGGGACGAGATCGGCCCGATCCTGGAGAAGCGGATCCTCGACGAGATCGGTCGGCGGCTGATCCCCGACATCCACGACCGGATCGTGACCAAGTTCAGCTATGCGCCGAAGGATTTCGCGCAGGATCTGAACGCGCATCTGGGCTCGGCCTTCTCGCTCGAGCCGGTGCTGACGCAGAGCGCCTATTTCCGCGTGCACAACCGCGACGATCATATCCCGAACCTGTACTTCGTCGGCGCGGGGACTCACCCGGGGGCGGGGATTCCGGGCGTCGTCGGGAGTGCTAAGGCGACGGCGCGGTTGATGCTTGAGGGCGAGCAGTAAGGGTTTGTTCGCGCGGAGGCGCGGAGGACGCGGAGGTGATGCGCGTGTTGCGAAGCGACCGCGTCTCCAACCCATGGCGGAGCGGGCGTGAAGACAGCGCAAGCGCTGTCCGGACTGCAACACCTCCGCGCCTCCGCGTCTCCGCGCGAACCCATTCTTTTCTTGCGGCACCACGCGCGCTTCCCCTAGCGAGGCCACATGAAAAGACTTGCTGTGTATTGCGGGTCGGCGACGCCGGCTGATCCCCTGTATATTGAAGGCGCACGCGCGCTGGGACGGACCTTTGCCGAGCGCGGAATCGGCCTCGTCTATGGCGGTGGCCGCACCGGCCTGATGGGCGCGATCGCCGACGGCACGCTTGAGGGTGGCGGCGAGGTGATCGGTGTGATCCCGCAGGCGCTGGTCGATGCGGAGGTTGCGCACCGGGGGCTGACCGAACTCCACGTCGTGCAGGGCATGCACCAGCGCAAGCAGATGTTCACCGACCTGTCGGACGGGTTCGTGACGATCCCCGGCGGTACGGGCACGATGGACGAGCTGTGGGAGGCGCTCAGCTGGGCGCAGCTCGGCTATCATGCGGATCCCGTCGGGCTGCTAAACACCGCGGGCTATTATGACCATCTGATCGCGTTCTGGGACAAGATGGGCGAGGTCGGCTTCCTGCGACCGCAGCACCGTGACCTGCTGATCGTCGCGGATACGCTCGACCTGCTGCTCGACCGGATGGCGGAGCATGTGCCGACGCAGCCGATCGTCCGGATGAACGCGTCGGATCTGTGAGCGTCTTGAGGCCGCACACTATCCTGCTCCACCCCGGCGAAGGCCGGGGCCCAGTTGGGGGACGCGGATTGGCTCGCTCTAAGCGTTGTTACACTCGCTTTCCCACCTGGACCCCGGCCTTCGCCGGGGTGGTAGTAACGGTGACGGCATGACCTCCCCCTCCCCCACCCGCGAAGCGATCGTCGCGACGGCGAAGGAGTCGATCGCGCGCGGATCGAAGAGTTTCGCGGCCGCCAGCCTGTTGTTCGACAAGCCGACGCGCGAACGGGCGTGGCTGCTCTACGCCTGGTGCCGGCGGTGTGACGATATCGCCGACGGGCAGGATCACGGGCACGGCATGACCGTGGTCGACGATGCCCCGGCCCGGCTCGTCACGCTGTCGGCGATGACCGAGCAGGCGCTGGCGGGCGAGGTCGTCGGCGAGCCCGCATTCGACGCGCTGCGGATCGTCGCGGCCGAGACGCGGATGCCCAAGCGGTTCGCGCGCGACCTGGTCGAGGGCTTCGCGCTCGATGCGCGCGAGTGGCGACCGCGCTCCGAAAACGACCTGTACAAATATTGCTACCATGTCGCGGGCGTGTCGGCTGCATGATGGCGATCGCGATGGGCGTCGATCCCGATGACGAGGACACACTCGACCGCGCCTGTGACCTGGGAATGGCGTTCCAGCTCGCCAACATCATGCGCGATGTCGAGGAGGACGACCGGGTCGGGCGCTGCTACCTGCCCGAGGACTGGCTTGTCGAGATGGACTTTCCGCCCGGCCAGCACATGAAGCCGCCGTTCCGCGCGCGCCTCGCGGTGCTCACGAAGCGGATGGCGGACCGCGCGGCGGCGTTCGAGGCGAGCGCACGGGAGGGCACGCCCGCGCTGTCGTTTCGGTCGGCCTGGGCCGTGCTGTCAGCGGCCGGCATCTATGGCGCGATCGGGCGGGCTGTCGCGGCGCGTGGCGAGCATGCCTGGGATCACCGCGTTACGACGTCGGGGGCGCAAAAGCTGGGGTTTATCGCCAGAGCCGCGCGGGAGGCGGCGGCGCGGGAGCGGCTGTATCCGCGGACGCCGCGGGATCCGAGGCTGTGGACACGACCGCGGTAGATCCGGCCCTAGCACATTCAACGTCTGTCCCTGCCCCTTCCGTTCGCCCTGAGCGAAGTCGAAGGGCATCCGTTCGGGGCCTGTGCTTCGACTTCGCTCAGCACGAACGGAGGGGGGGACGGGCGGTGACCCCCACACGAGCGGATCAGCCCCGTGCTTTGGCCTTGCCTGTCACGGCGATATGCGCGCCCGCGGTGCGGCAGTTGGCGCCGATCATCGGATAGGGGACGTCGGTGTTCTGCGCGAGCTGATCGGGAAGCGCCGCGCGGCACTGCGCCATGGTTTCGTACCGCGCCGGCACGACCCGTGCCTCGGTGCAGTTCATATTGCCGTCACTGCAACCCATGATGGCCATGACGTAGAACAGCGGTTCCATTTCATTCTCCAGTGGATCGCCGTGCCCGGCGTTGGACACGGTATGAAAAGCGACGAAGTGGCAGGATTGTTCCGTCAACCGCTTTCGCCGGGGCTTGACCACGCCTACATCACCACCAGCAATGCCCCCTGATACCTACACCTCCACCCGCGCGGACCAGCCGTTGCTGCCGACGCTCCGTCGCTTTCTGCCATTCCTGTGGCCGGCGGGGCAGCCGAAGCTGAAGGTGCGGATCGTCGTCGCGATGCTGCTCGTCATCGCGTCGAAGCTGGTGCAGGTGTTCGGCGCGGCCTTCACCCTGAAATATGCGGTCGACCGGATGGCGGGGAATGACCGCGGCGCGCTTACGCTCGTCGCGCTGCTGGTGGTCGGCTATGCGGCCTCGCGGTTCGGGACGACGCTGTTCGACAATCTGCGCAACGCGGTGTTCGAGCGGGTCGGACAGGACGCGTCGCGGCGGTTGGCGGCGCAGGTGTTTCGCCATCTCCATGCGCTGAGCCTCGATTTCCATTTGTCACGGCGCACTGGTGCTGTGACCAAGGTGGTCGAGCGCGGGACCAAGAGCATCGACACGATGCTGTATTTCCTGCTGTTCAACATCGCGCCGACGCTGTTCGAACTCGTGCTGGTGCTGGGCCTGTTCTGGACCAAGTTCGGCTGGCCGCTGGTCGTCGCGACGGTCGTGATGGTGGTCGGCTATATCGCGTTCACGCGGATGGTCACCGACTGGCGCAATGCCCTCCGCGCACGCATGAACGACCTCGATACCGGTGCCGTCGCGCATGCGGTCGATTCGCTGCTGAATTTCGAAACGGTCAAATATTTCGGCGCGGAGGAGCGCGAGGCGAAGCGCTATGACAGCGCGATCACCGCCTATTCCGAAGCCGCGGTGAAGAGCGAAAATTCGCTCGCATGGCTGAACCTCGGCCAGGCGCTGATCACCAATCTGATGCTCGCGGGCGGCATGGGCTTCGTCGTGTGGCGGTGGAGCCGGGGCGAGGCGTCGGCGGGCGACGTGGTCTTCGTTTCCACGCTGCTGGCGCAGCTATTTCGGCCGCTCGACCTGCTCGGCATGGTGTATCGCACGATCCGCCAGGGCGCGCTCGACATGGCGGCGATGTTCGACCTGATCGACACGCCCGCTTCCGTCGTCGACGTGGCCAATGCGCCCGCGCTGGCGGTGAGCGCGGGTCATGTCCGGTTCGAGAATGTCTCGTTCGGTTATGATGCGGGCCGGCCGATCCTGCGTGATCTCGAACTCGACGTGCCTGCGGGATCGACGCTCGCGGTGGTCGGGCCGTCGGGCGCGGGCAAGTCGACGCTCGCGCGGCTGCTCTACCGCTTCTACGACCTTACGGGCGGGCGGATCACCGTCGACGGACAGGACATTGCGCAGGTGCGCCAGGCATCATTGCGCGCGGCGATCGGGATCGTCCCGCAGGACACGGTGCTGTTCAACGACACGATCGGCTACAATATCGCCTATGGCCGCGAGGGCGCGGAGATGCCCGAGGTCGAGACGGCGGCGAAGGGCGCGGCGATCGCGGGGTTCATCGAACGCCAGCCGCTGGGCTATGCAACGCGCGTCGGCGAGCGTGGCCTCAAGCTGTCGGGCGGCGAGAAGCAGCGCGTGGCGATCGCACGCACGCTGCTCAAGAACCCGCCGATCCTGATCCTCGACGAGGCGACGTCGGCGCTCGACAGCCGCACCGAGGCGGAAATCCTCGACACGCTCGAGGCGATCGAGCGCGGCCGCACGACGATCGTGATCGCGCACCGGCTGTCGACCGTGGTGCATGCCGACCAGATCGTCGTGCTGGAGGCGGGGCGGGTCGTCGAGAAGGGCACGCATGCGGAGTTGCTGCGGCGCGAGGGCGTGTATGCGGAAATGTGGAACCGCCAGGCGCAGGAGCGTGCTGGCGATGACGCGGGGGCGCTCGCGGCAGAATAGCGTCGCCGCTCCGTCTTCCACCCCGCAGCCGGGGCCCAGTTGGCAGACGTCGATAACGAAGGACGTCGCTCCGTTACTGCACCCTCTCCAACTGGACCCCGGCCTTCGCCGGGGTGGTTGGGCGATGCGTATGCGCTTCTACTTCCAACCAGACACGCCGCGCGCCTCCCGCTCGTCCTTTTGAGACAGATAAGAAGACGCGCTGGCCGCGCTTATGCCGGAATCGACGGGTCCAGTTCACGGAGCCGGGCCTCGATCGCAGCCGAATACTGGTAAATATGCGTCAGGTCCGGCAACAGGTGCCGCGTCTCATCCTTACCGGCAAACATACCGAGATACTTGGTCGTAATGCCGTTGAAATGCATTCGCGCGATCGTCTTGCGGTTATTGTCGTCAAGCAGGACTGCGCAATAGGATTTCGCATCGCGGACGATGACACGCTTCGGATCGACCAGCCGCGAAGCGATCGCCTGAACGATGTGGAAGCCGGAAATTTCCTCCTGCGTGGTGATGATGCCGTCGCCATCCGACGGATCGTCATCGACCGACTCGGAAAAGTCCTCGACCGGGCTCGACGCCTTCAAAGCTGACGACAGCCGCTCGTTGACAAAATCGCGGATCAGCCCGGCAATCGCGGGTGCGAGCAGTTTGGCGAAACCGTCCTTGATCGCAGGCGTCAGCCGGCCACCATGGACTCGCTGCGCCATCATCTTCACAAACTCGTCGGACGGCTCGGCAAATTCCTTTTCGAGCTCAAGGCGGATCAGGGACTGCGTTTTGAGACTGCTGGCCTCCAGGACGATCTTGTCGATGTCGAACGCCGCCTTGGTAAACTTCTCAAGCGTACGGATGTCGCCTGGCTTGATCGCGTCCATCGTGAACGTGAAAAACGGCTTGTCGTCCATCTTGTTCGGGCGTTCGATATCCGAATAGAACTGGTAGACAACACCGTTGGTAAGCACCGCGAGCCGCGCATCGGTGACGCTGAAATAGCGGAACAGCTGCCCCGCATGATTAACGTTGAGCTGTACCGAGGACGGCTTGCACTCGATCAGGATCGACACCTTGCCGCCAGCGCAGATCGCATAGTCAACTTTCTCACCCTTCTTGGTACCCACGTCGGCGCTGAATTCCGGGACGACTTCGGATGGATTGAACACGTCGTAACCGAGTGACTGAAGGAAGGGCATGACCAGCGCGGTCTTCGCCGCCTCTTCGGTCAGTAGAACCTCGCGGTGTTCGATCGTCCGCTTTTGCAACTCGCTAAGTCTGATACTCAGTTCCACGCGCGCCTCCCGTTAATTCACGAACGTGCGCCGGGATATTTCAAGGGTCTATGCCGCGACGTCTGTAACTTGGTTGGATCTCGATCTATTTGCGCGGTGCGAGCGCCGCCGGTCGAGGACGCAAAGGGCTGGCGGGAGGGGACATAAGGGAAAGCCGCCCGCGCCTCGACATCCCCCCGAGGATCGCTACCTAGACGGCGATGGCACTCGACCCCCTTCCCGATCTCCAGCGCATCTTCGGCTTTCCTGATTTTCGTGGCGTGCAGCGCGATGTCGTCGACCGCGTGCTTGCGGGGCAGCGGACGCTGGCGGTGATGCCGACCGGGGCTGGTAAGTCGCTGTGTTACCAGTTGCCGGCGACGATGCTCGAGGGGACGTGCGTGGTCGTGTCGCCGCTGATCGCGCTGATGCACGACCAGCTGCGTGCCGCGACCGCGGTGGGGATCAAGGCGGCGACGCTGACGAGCGTGGATACCAATCGCGAGGAGACGATCGCGCGGTTCCGCGCGGGCGATCTCGATTTGCTGTACGTCGCGCCGGAGCGGGCCTCGAACGAGAGTTTCCGCAATCTGCTGTCGCAGGCGAAGCTCTCGCTGTTCGCGATCGACGAGGCGCACTGCGTCAGCGAGTGGGGGCATGACTTCCGCCCCGACTATCGCCTGTTGCGGCCGTTGCTCGACAGTTTTCCCGACGTGCCGCGGCTGGCGCTGACAGCGACCGCGGACCCGCACACGCGCGCGGACATCCTCGAGCAGCTGGGGATCTCGCGTGAGGGGCTGATCGTGTCGGGGTTCGACCGGCCGAACATCCGCTATGCGATCTCGGCACGCGACAACGTCAACCGGCAGATTGCCGACATCCTCGAGAAGATCCCGGGGCCGGGGATCGTCTATGCGCAGACGCGTGCCGCGACCGAGAAGCTCGCCGAGGCGCTGGGGCGCAGCGGGCGGCCGACGCGCGCCTATCATGCCGGGCTCGATCCGCAGGTGCGCGCGAAGAACCAGGCGGATTTCGTCGCGAGCGAGGACATGGTGATCTGCGCGACGGTCGCGTTCGGGATGGGGATCGACAAGCCCGACGTGCGGTTCGTCGCGCATGCCGGGCTGCCGAAATCGATCGAGGCCTATTATCAGGAGACCGGGCGTGCCGGCCGCGACGGCGATCCGGCGATTGCGCATCTGTTCTGGGGCGCGGAGGATTTCGCGCGCGCGCGCCAGCGGATCGGCGAGGTCGAGCCCGAGCGGCAGGCGGGCGAACGCCAGCGGCTGACCGCGATGGGCGGGCTGGTCGAGACCGCGGGGTGTCGGCGACGGATCCTGCTCAAGCATTTCGGCGAGGACAGACAAGAGGATTGCGGCAATTGCGACAATTGCCTCGGCAATGTCGATGCGGTCGACGCGACCGAGACCGCGCGGAAATTCCTGTCGGCGGTGTTCCGGACGGGGCAGATGTTCGGCGTCGGCTATATCGAGGGCATCCTGACCGGGGTGTCGAGCGAGCGGAGCCTGATGAACAGGCATGAGGCGCTGTCGGTGTACGGGATCGTCGAGGGCGACGAGGTGGCGCTGTTGAAACCCGTATCGCGCGCGCTGATGCTGAAGGATGCGCTGCGGACGAACCCGCACGGCGGCCTCGAATTCGGACCGGCGGCCAAGGCGATCCTGAAGGGCGAGGCGGCGCTGTCGGTGATCGTGCCGCCCAAGCGCGAGCGACGGCGCAAGGCTGCACCGGGGGCCGTGCCGAACCCGGTCGACGATCCGCTGTTCGAGGCGCTGCGCGTATGCCGCCGCGATCTGGCGAAGGACGCGGGCGTTCCACCCTATGTGATCTTCCACGATTCGGTGCTGCGTGACATGGCGGCGCAGCGACCCGCATCGCGCGCGGCGCTCGCGGTGCTATCGGGCATTGGCGCGCGCAAGCTCGACGCCTATGGGGATGCCTTTCTGGCAGTTATCCGCGAGTCCGCATGATCCGGCACATCAACGAAAGCATTTCGGTCGCGCCGCAGATCGCGGTCGAGCACGTCGCGGACATTGCCGCGGCGGGGTTCAAGACGATCGTCAACAACCGCCCCGACGACGAGGATACGGGCCAGCCTTCGGGTGACGCGATCCGTGCGGCGGCGGAGGCGGCAGGCCTGAACTATGTCGCGATCCCGGTGACGCATGCGGGCTTTTCGCATCCGCAGATCGACGCGATGACTCAGGCGCTGACCGAGGCCAAAGGCCCCGTCCTCGCCTATTGCCGGTCGGGCACACGGAGCTGCAATCTGTGGGCGCTGGCCGCGGCAAAGGCGGGGCGCAATCCCAACCTGTTGCTCGCGCAGGCCGAGGACGCGGGCTATGACCTGCGCGGGATCCGCCCGATGCTGGACGCGCTCGCAGGGCCGCGATGATCCCGATCGCGCTCGGCCCCGCGGTGATCGGGGCTGCGGTCGCGGCATTGGTGGCGTCGGTCGGTGGTATCGGCTGGGCGGCGGTCCGGAAGCGGCGTGTGATACGGATCGAGACCGCCGAGGAGGCCGCCGAGGCGGCGCAGGCGCAACTGCCGGGCTTTGCCGTGTCGGGCGCGGTCGTCGGCGCCGATGGGCGCGGCGCGCTCGCGGTCGCCGATGATGGCCGTGTCGCCGCGGTCAAGCGTGTCGGCAAGCGGATCGCGGTGCGCGAGGTCACCTGCGGACGGTGCGCGCGACGCAGGAGGGAATTCTCGTCGAGACCGGCGACCGGACGCTCGGCGCGGTGATGCTCTCGCGGGTCGACGTGCTCGATATCCGGCGGCTGGCTCCCAGGAACATCGGCGTGTAGCGGCCACCCTGCCGGCACCGCGATCGACACGCAAAAAGACCCGGTGCGTTGTGCGCACCGGGCCAGGTTGTCCGCAGGAGGAACATCGTGGGTGCGGGCTCGCGCGGCCCGCTACCGAACAGGATCAGTTATAGGCACGCTCGCCATGCTCGCCGATGTCGAGACCCTCGACCTCGACTTCGGGCGAGACGCGCAGGCCGGTGACCGCCTTGGCGATCAGGATCGCGATCACGGTGCCGACCGAGGCCCAGATGATCGTGACGAGAACCGCCTGGATCTGCACCAGCAGCTTGGCGCCGATCGCATAGTCGGCGGCACCCGGGCCACCGAGCGACGGCGCATAGACCACCGCAGTGCCGATCGCGCCGACCATGCCGCCGATGCCGTGGATGCCGAACGCGTCGAGCGAGTCGTCATAGCCGAGTAGCGGCTTGATCTTCGACACCGCCATGAAGCAGATCAGCGAGGCGATCGCGCCCAGCACGATCGCACCGAACGGACCCGAATTGCCCGCCGCCGGCGTCACCGCGACCAGCCCCGCGACAATGCCCGAACAGAAGCCGAGCGCCGAGCCCTTGTGACCCGACAGCCGCTCGGCGAGCATCCAGAACAACGCGGCCGACGCGGTCGCTACGAAGGTGTTGATCATCGCCAGCGCGGCCGACCCGTTCGCCTCGAGCGCCGAGCCGGCGTTGAAGCCGAACCAGCCCACCCAGAGCAGCCCGGTGCCGATCCCGGTCATCACCAGCGAATGCGGCGCCATCGGCTCCTTGGGATAGCCGATCCGCTTGCCGAGCATCAGTGCGGCGACCAGCGCGGAAACGCCCGCGTTGATGTGGACGACGGTCCCGCCCGCGAAATCGAGCGCGCCGGCCTTGAAGAAATAGCCCGACGCGGCCCAGACCATGTGCGCGATCGGGAAATAGACGATCGTCAGCCAGACCAGGCCGAACACCATCACCGCGGAGAATTTCATCCGCTCGACGACCGAGCCCAGCACCAGTGCGATCGTGATCGCGGCGAAGGTCATCTGGAAACAGACGAAGACATATTCGGGAATTTCGACGCCCGCGGTGAAGGTCGCCGCCTGCGAGGCCGGGGTGATCCCCTTGAGGAACGCCTTGTCGAGGCTGCCGATGAAGTTGCTGAGCAGCGGATTGGTCACGTCGGGACCGAAGGCCAGCGTATAGCCCCACATCACCCAGATGAGCATCGCGAGTGCTGCGACCGCGCCGATCTGCGTCATCGTCGAGAGCATGTTCTTCGACCGGGTGAGACCGCCGTAGAACAGCGCGAGACCCGGCAGGATCATCATCAGGACGAGGATCGTCGAGGTCATCATCCAGGCGGTATCGCCCTTGTTGACGGTGGCGACGACGGGCGCGGCCGCGGGTGCGACGACCGTCTGTGCAAAGGCGGGCGCGGCGGCGATTAGCGCGGCACCGAACCCCAGAACCGCCGCGGCGGCTGTCTTCATGTCATGCTTCATCGTGTCCCCCTCCCCTCAGAGCGCCGAGTCGTCGGTTTCGCCGGTGCGGATGCGCACCGCCTGGCTGACGTCGACCACAAAGATCTTGCCATCGCCGATCGCGCCGGTGTTGGCGGATGCCTGGATCGCCTCGACCACGCGGTCCACCAGGCTCGTCGCGCACACGACCTCGACCTTGATCTTGGGCACCATGTTGGTCGTGTATTCGGCACCGCGATAAATCTCGGTCTGACCCTTTTGCCGGCCGAACCCCTTGACCTCGGTGACCGTCATGCCCGCCACGCCGAGCGTGGTGAGCGCTTCGCGCACCTCGTCGAGCTTGAACGGCTTGATGATGGCAATGACGAGTTTCATCGCGCCCCTTCCCCTTGTTACGTCGAACACAACGCAACGACCGTGCCAGTTTTCTGACAGGGTGCGGGAGGGGGTGGAATACGGGGTGTCAGATGCGCCGGGCCGCTAGAAACTGTGCAGCGCGGGACAATTGCCTGAAAAACGGGCAGAGCGTCGCCGGACGATTTCTGATCAGCGGTCAGGAATAATTTCGCGTGCCTCGGCGAAATCGTCGGCGTCGACCATCACGCGGACCGGTATCAGCAGATCGCTGCCGTCGCCGATCGCCATGTCGCCATCGAACACGATCGCGGCGATGCCTTCGCTTTCGAGCCGACCGGCGATGATCAGCGCCTCGTTGCGGCTGTAGCGGCCAAGCTCGGCGAGACTCATCGGGCTGCACCGGGCGCGACGGTCGGCACGCGCGTCGGCAGACCATCGATGCTGCGCGGATGCTCGGCCCATTCGGCGAGCCGTTCGGCGTCGCTCTGCCCGGCTTGATATTTGGACAGGGTCTGGCGTTCGCGATCGAGCGTCATGACGGGCACGCCCCATCCGCAGCTCGTCTGCACCTGATCGACCGCGATCTCGAAGATCTGCCGGGTCCCCGGCAACGGCGTGAACTGCGCATAGAGCGCGTCCCAGCGATCGTCCTGCGGCAGCACCGCGGTGCCGTGCCCATAGATGCGGAAGATGAGCGCGGGACGGTCGAACGCGCAGAACATGATCGTGATGCGTCCGTCGGCGGCGAGATGTGCATTGGTCTCGTTCCCCGAGCCGCCGACGTCGAGATAGGCGACGGTGCCGGCGTCGAGCACGCGGAAGCTGTCCATGCCCTTGGGGCTGAGGTTGATCCGCGCACCCTCGGCCGCGGTCGCAACGAAGAACACGGGCTGGCGTTCGACGAACGCGCGGTGCGCGTCGGTAAGGGCGGGGAAGAAGTCCATGTCGCCACCCTATCAGGACCATCGCCCCGACGCGAACGGTGAACCGCTTTCCACGCCACTGAAAGCGCGGTTTGCGAATCGGTCGCAACGCTATTGCAAATCAGTCGCGACAACAGTAGCGAGCCGGAAAGGGGTTTTTCATGTCCGATCGTCGCTTCGCCCGCCTGCTGCTCGCCGGCACCATTCTCACGGCCGCGCTGCCCGCAGCACCGGCTTGGGCCACGTCCGCCCCGGATGACACGACCCCCAACGCGTCTGTGGCAGCGGCAACAAGCCTCGACGAGTCCGACGCGTCCGACGCGTCCGAACCGCAGGATCACGGCGTGATCGTCGTGACCGGCGAGAAGGCGACGACGATCGCGTCGTCGGGGACGAAGAGCGCGACGCCGATCGTCGAGACCCCGCAGTCGATCAGCGTGATCAGCGCCGCCGACATTGCCGGGCTGGGGCTGCAGAACCTCAATCAGGCGCTGCGCTTCGTCGCGGGTGTGACCCCCGAGACGCGCGGCGCATCGGCCGAAGTGTACGATCAGTTCAAGCTGCGCGGGTTCGACGCACCGGTCTATCTCGACGGCCTGCGCCAGTTCGGCAGCGCGACCGGCTATGCGGTGCCGCAGGTCGACGTGTCGCGGCTCGATCGGGTCGAGATTATCAAGGGCCCGGCGTCGGTGCTCTATGGCCAGTCGAGCCCGGGCGGTCTGGTCGCGGAGGTCAGCAAGCTGCCGCTTGATCGCGCAACCTATGGTGCGGTCAGCGGCACCTATGGCACCTACGACCTGTACCGCGTCGACGCTGATATCGGCGGGCGCGCAGGGGACGGCGTGCTGTGGCGCATCTATGGCAGCGCGAATGGCGCCGACGATCAGCAAACGCAGGGTCAGGGCAAGCGCGAACGCCAGACGATCTCCGCCGCGGTGACCGCCGGCGCGGGCAGCAGCACCAGCTTCACGCTGCTCGGCGCCTATTCGCACGATCCCTATAACGGCAATTACGGCGTCTTCCCCGCGCTCGGCACGTTGATCGACAACCCGGCGGGCAAGATCTCGACGAAATTCTACGGCGGCGAGCCGGGGGATTTCTTCAGCCGCGAACAGGCGGCGCTGACCTATATCTTCAACCATGATTTCGGCAGCGGCTGGGCGTTGCGGTCGTCGGGTCGCTATCAATATGTGAAGAGCGATCTGGGGATCGTCTATACCGGCGGACCGGCGCTCGATCCGTTTGCGACGGCGCCGACCGTCTATGGCCGCTACTCCTATTCGACGCGCGAACAGCTGAACAACTGGACGTTCGACAATCAGCTGACCGGCAAGGTCGTCACCGGACCGCTGACGCACAGCCTGTTGTTCGGCGCCGATCGGCAGGTCGCACATTCGGCCGGGCTCTCGGCCTTTGGCGGCGCGACGCCGATCGACGTGTTCAACCCGGTCTACGGGACGATGCCGACACCGCAGTCGCCGTTCGAGGTCGCGGGCTACGCCTTTGACGGCAGCCTGGCCGACGTCGCATCGGCCAATGTCCGCCAGCGCCAGCAGGGGGTCTATGCGCAGGACCAGATCGCGGTCGGCGGGCTGCGCGTGACGCTGAGCGGCCGCCAGGACTGGGCCCGCCAGGCGCGCGACGGGCTGGCACAGGAGGACGACAAATTCACCTGGCGCGCGGGCGCGCTGTACCTGCTGCCGTTCGGGCTTGCGCCCTATGCGAGCTACTCGACCTCGTTCGAGCCGCAGAATGCGCGCCTGCGCGACGGCAGCCTCGCCCAGCCCTCGCTCGGCAAGCAGATCGAGGCGGGGGCGAAATTCCAGCCGACCGGTACCGCGATCCTGGTCACCGCGGCCTGGTTCCGAATTGAGCAGACCAATGTCGTCGTCAACTATCCCGACTTCACCGCGGACCAAGTCGGCAAGGTCCGGTCGCAGGGTGTCGAGGTCGAGGCGAGCGCGCCGCTGCCCTACGGCTTCAACGCCAAGCTCGCCTATAGCCGCCAGCGCGTGAAGAAGGTCGAGGACGTCATCCCCGCAAATATCGGCCTGCCGCTCGCGACGGTCGGGCGCGGCGGGATCTCGGCGAACCTCGAATGGGCACCGACCGAAGGGCCGGCGTCGGGCTTTGCGATCGGCGGCGCGGTGCGGCACGTCGACAAGACCTATGCCGATTTCTATTCGGACGGCGTCGCGCGCTATTCGCCGGCCTATACGGTGTTCGACGCGCTGCTGCGTTATGATCTGGGCAAGCTCAGCCCGCGGCTTGCCAATGTCGATCTCGGCGTCAACGCGACCAACCTGTTCGACAAGAAGTATCTGACGAGCTGCTTCGCCAACTATGCCTGGTGCTGGTACGGCAACCGCCGCACCGTGCAGGCAACGATCGGGTATCGCTGGTAACCGGCTGCTCGACCATGCGCGGGGGCTTTGTTGCACAAAGATAATTAAGCACAAATATGGTTTTACTGACGAGATCTATGCAACGCGGATGGTGGTCGGTGTTCCTATTTGTGAAAATCGATTGAGAACTGCGGCACGGAGTTTGAGCTCGGTAATCTGACGATCAAAGGTGCGCGATGCGACGCGCTCGCCGAGCAGCTTGAAGCAGTGCATCTTCGTCTCGACCAGGCTGCGGCGATGGTAGCCGCTCCACTTCTTCCAGATTGTTCGACCGAGCCTTTCATCGCGCGTAGCGTTTCGTTGCGAGCATCGGCGCCGGCCGCCGGCTTCTTCCATGGCTGGCCGCCCCGGCGTACGGGAATGACCGCGTCTGCGCCCCGGGCTGCGATCGCGGCCCGACACTTTCTGGTGTCGTAGGCGCCATCACCCCCGACGATCGTAATCCGTTCGTCCGTCGGGATTTGCGCCAGCAGATCCGGCAGTGTCGCGGCGTCGCCAATCGCATTGGTTGTGACCTCGATGGCCCGGATCTCCAGGGTTTCGGCGTCGATCCCAAGGTGAACCTTACGCCACTGGCGACGGTAGGAAGCGCCGTGCTTGCGCGTCTTCCATTCGCCTTCGCCCATCATCTTGATCCCGGTACTGTCGACCAGCAAATGCAGACCACCCGTACTGGCGCGACCATCAAGTGACACCGCCAATGTCTTCTGCCGACGGCATAGCGTCGTGTAATCCGGCACCGGCCAATCCAGCTTTGCCAGCTTCAGCAGGCTGGCAACCAGTCCCGTCACCTGCCGTAGCGGCAGTCCGAACACTATCTTCAGCGTCAGGCAAACCCTGATCGCGCTGTCCGAAAACCGCATCGGCCGACCTCGACGACCAATCGGGGCTGCCAGCCAATCCATGCCCGGGTCAAACCAGACCTCCAGCGACCCGCGGCGCTTCAGCGCTGCGTTATACTCGCTCCAGTTCGTCGTGCGGTACTTCGGCATGGTCGGTTTTGGCATCCATCCCACCTACGCTTCCTGACCCTCACAGGGAATCCCAACGCCCTTTGTGCAACAAAGCCGCTCTCCGGTAAGGACCAGCGCGTTGTTGGACTGCACGTAGAGGCCGCGCCAGCTCATGTTCGTCGAGCCGCAGAGCACCTGCTTAACGGCGTCGCCATCGACGTAGACGGTCTTGTTGTGCTGGAGTCTGCCCATGCTCTGGCGCCTGACCGTCACGCCGGCCTCGGCAAGGACCCGTTCGGCCTCGTCCTCGGAACCGCCGACGTGAGCCTCGGAATCGTCGATGATCACGCGGGCGCGTGAGCCGAGCCTGGTCAACCGCTCGACGATCTCGGGAAGGTTGAGATCGAAAGCGATCACGCCGACCTGGGCGGTAGGATCGTCCAAGGCGGCGTCCAGCAGGTCGAAAATCGCCTGACGGGCCTCGAAGCCCATCCAGGCATAGGCCGCCGCGGCGTCGTGGTGGGTCGGAACGAAGGTCAGGCCGTCGTCCGCGTCGCCGGGCACAAGGCTGTCGATCCCACCGCGGCGGGCGAACCGGTCGACGAACGCCTGCGAGGATACGAATCCGCGCGTGAAAGCGACGTTGAGCAGCCCCGGAACGGTGTCGCGAGCGAGGGCCAGTGAGGCGGTCTGGGCGACGCCCGCCTCCAGCGTCCCGTCGGCGTCCATATGCATCGGCGTGACCCGGTAGGAGAAGTCGCCCTGAAGTTCGGCGTTGCGCGGGAAGTGTATCCAGCGGAACTTCTGGATCGGCGCGACGAGCGTCGAGAAGGTTTCGGGCCGTTCGGCGCTCGGGACGGTGCCCGCGTCGCCACCGAACGTCAGTCGGTTCTTCAGCGGGTAGAAGCGATCGCTGCCGGGCTCCGCATATTCGATCGCGAACCCGACGAAATCCTGCGGTGGCCGTCCGCGGCGCCAGTCCATCGCAAGCAGCGCCATTCCCTCTCCACGGTGGACCTTGAGCATGAAGGGCGCATTGGCGACTTCTCCCTCAGCGAAGCATTCGATACCCATGCGATCCCCTAGGCGACATCGGCCGACGATAGCACATGGCCGCCATCGTCTCCATGCTCGGACCCGGGGGCCGCTCATGCCCTGGGCTGCGGAATGCCCGGCGGCGATGATCATCCCGGCTTGCCTATCTCGAGCTTGCGCAGGATCCCGCACGTCGTCGCCGTGCAGCATGCCCGCGTCCGATGTCGTCATCGGCCCCCGCCAAGCTGCAGAACATCTTGAGCCGGCAGTGCTCCGGACAGTCCGACAGAAGGCGCCGAAGGACGAACCGATCTCGACGGCATCGACGCTGTCCCCCTTGCCACGGCAGCCTGCAGGACATGCAGCGAGAATTCCACGATGATACGATCACGACGGGATATGCGGTCAATGCCGGTCGCGCGAGTTCACGCGCACGACGTCCTCGGGATCCATGCCGGTGCCGCGCGGCGGCCAGTAGCTGTCGCGTGGCCCCGGCTTTCACCCGGCGTCGACCTGACAGGGCGCGTCGCGATTCCGCGCCCCGCCGCCGCGTCCGGTCGCAGATGGAGAGCCTATCTGTCAGACCTGCGCGAGCAGCGGCCCGTGATCGACGATGTCGTCTGGTTGAAGCGATCATCCACATGATGCTGCATCGCAGAGGCGGCGGCCTGGATCGCGACGCACACTCCTGCGGCGTGGCCGTTCGGCAATGGAGATCGTCCGGGAGAAGCGCCCCCCCGGTCAGCGTCTCGAAGCCACGATCCTACCGGCTTCCATGCGGGATATGCCATGACGCAGGACAAGCCAGTCGACCTCGGTTCCGCCTGCTCCGCAGGAGAAGCAGTGGAAGCGCGTTCCGCCGCCGCTGATGTACAGGCCCCTCGTCGGATCGGGGTGCGTGCTGCAGCAGGACCGAATCGCTCCACGGTCGGGATCGCCCTCGACACCTCCGTCGAGCGCATCGACGATCAGCGCGAATGCCAGATGGGTACTACTGCCGCGCTCGGCCTGAAGCGCATCGACGAGCGAGTGATAGCGTCCCGCCGACGTCGGCCGAACCTCCCGCGCCGTCGCGTCCTTCTCAGGCGTGATGAAGTCGTCTGGATCGAAGTCGTCGTCATCGGGGAAGCCCAGGAGAGTACCGGAGACCATCTGCCGCGAGCCTGCGGCATCGCCGGAGGTCAGCCCGGGTTCCCGGCCGACACCTGGGCGGGATACGAAACTGCTTCCGACCGGAAGCAGCCCCCGTTCGATCGCGATCCTGTCGAGTTCGCAGCGCCCTGCCCGCAGGGCGTTCCTACTTGCCTCGTCTTCAACGAAGCAGACGCCCTTCGGCCTGCCGTCCGACATGGCCAGTTCGAGGTAGTTCGGAAGTCCGATATCACGATAGTTCATGTCTTCTCCCTCGCATATGCCGCCGAGTGCGAGCCGTCGGCTCGGAAGGTCCGGAAGCCGCACGCGGGTGGTCGGCCGAATTGCCGCTCGGCGAGATGGTTGATGATCGTTCGTCGAAGCGTATCTCGTCATCGCCAGTACGGCGGCGTGCCGGTCGCGCCTCGCCAATGGCCGGATCCTGGAAGGCATTTGCGTCCCGCCTGCCTTTCCGAGATCGTGGGTGGGCTTGTTCTCGAATATCGACGTCGGCCCTGACGAAACTGCGGCCGCTGCCGCGCGTCGGGGTGCCGCTCCTCGTGAATGCTGGCCCAGGCGATCGGTCTACCGGAAGTGGAAGGCGGCGAATTGTTCCCGCACGTCCTCGCTCATGAGATTCTGCATCATCGTCCAGAAGCCGTTCACGGCGTCCTCTCCGGAGGCGACGTAGGCGCGACTCATGTTGCGGTGGAGTCCGTCGAAAAGCTGCGCTTCCAGTGCTGCGCCGGAAGTCGTCAGCCGAAGCAGGCGCTGACGTCGATCGGCGTCACCGACCCGCTGTGCTATGAGACCCTGTTTGACCAGTTTGCCCAGCACGCGGCCGAGGGACTGCTTGGTAATGCCCAGGAGGCGCAGCAGGTCGCCGACGGACAGATCCGGCTGCCGCCCGACGAAGTACAGGCAGCGATGATGTGCCCGGCCCAGGCCCATGGCATCGAGCTCCGCATCGGCATGCCGAAGATGAGCCTTGTGGGCGAATAGCAGCAGATCCATCCCGCCGCGAACGACGTCGTCCCGCAGATACTGAGCAGGGGGTGGTTTTATCGGTTCAGCCACGAGCGTCCCTTGGTTTCACGACCAGCGTCATGCGGCCTGCGATCCGCAGCGCACTATCGCCTGCTGCGCTTTTCAATCCAGCGAGTTTGAAATGGCAACAGGATTGTCGTTCACCGTGCAGTAGAGTTCATCGCATTGCGTTCGGGCGAGCTGACGACACTCTTCGCCACGATGGCGCCGCCCGTCTTTACCGTTCATCTCCGTCCACGCGTTCGCGCGTTAATCTCCTGGCTGCGGCAGACGGGCGACAGTGATCGCGTACCGGAAAGACGACGGTCGCTCGTTCGCAGGATCGCGGACGAGGATGTTCCTCGACGCGATGCAGCCTGTTCAGCGTCGCATCCGCTTTCCACCGAAACCTTCGCTTCACGTTGCGGAAGACAGTGCGCAGCGCCCGCTTCCAGAAAAAACGCGCGATTGGGCAATCGATTGCCCAAAACTGGGAACGTAACGGTTTTTGTCATGTTGAGGGGCGTACAGCAGCGCTCCTCTGTCGCCGGCAGGTCCGATGACATGTGACAGCTCGGCCTTGCAGAACGCGAAGGGTCGAGGGGCGGCTGAAAGAATCGACGCGGAGAAAAGCGATGAAGACCAGCCCTGTATTTTCCGTAGCAGCGATCGCTGCGTTTTTCCTGGGCACGTCAGCCTTTGCGCAGGAGTTTCCCCAACCGCCTCTTCCGAAGACGATGAGCGATCAGGCGCGCGCTCTTCTTGCCGATCAGGGGAAGGAAACTCTGGGCATCACCGCTGCGGCCCCGCCGTCCATCCCCCAGATGCGCGCCATGACAGCCGCCCAGCAGCTCACTATCGGCCAGGCACAGGCTGCCAGGTACGGGGTCAAGGTGACGAAGACGACCTGGGCCGGAGTGCCGGCTCTGACGTTCGAGCCGAAGGTGATCCGTGAAGATCGCAGACGTAGTCTGCTCATCAACTTTCACGGCGGCGGCTTCATCGTCGATGCGGGATCGATGACCGAGAACGTCCGTCTGGCGGCTCTCAGCAAGACCAGGATAGTCTCCGTCCTCTACCGTCTCGCACCGGAAAACCCGTTCCCTGCCGCGGTGGACGACGCGCTCGCTGCCTATCGTTTCGCACTGAAGGATCACCGTCCCGCCGACATCGGCGTCTATGGCACGTCGGCCGGAGCCATTCTCACGGCCGAACTGCTCGCCAGGCTGGCCAAGGAACGTCTGCCGATGCCCGCCGCTGCGGGCGTCTTCTCGCTCACGGCGGACTTTACCCGGTCCGGGGACAGCGAAGGCTACCTGCCTCCCCTGATGGGTCAGGGCGTAGGAAAGGTGCTGACGGGCTATGTCGGCTCGGCGAACCGATCGGATCCAATGGTCTCGCCGCTATTCAGCGATCTTCGCGGACTGCCGCCGACACTGGTTCTCGCCAGTACGCGGGATCAGCTGCTGAGCCAGTCCGCCATATATCACCGGGCCTTGCTGCGGTCGGGCGTGGATGCGGATCTCGTGGTATTCGAAGGCCTTCCCCATGCCTTCTGGACCGGACTGGACATCCCGGAGACGACGGAGGCGTTCGATACGATGAACCGTTTCCTGGATCGGCATCTCGGCCGCGCGAAGTAGTCGAACGTCGGTATTCACGCGACGCAGCGCGATGGGCGAGCCTCGACGGTTCGACTGATCTACTCACTGACGAAGGAAAGCGGATGTCGAAGAAGCTGGTATGGGCTTGCGCCGCGTCTCTCTGCATTGCGCCCGGCCCGGTCGCGTCCGCCGCGGCGCAGGTTCAGTCGTCAGGCTCGAACGCGAGCGCTGGATCGCTGCCGGTGACCGTCACGGAGGAAGGTCAGCATGTGGCGATGGATCGCTACACGTGGACCAACAGGCAGCTGGCCAAGCGGCTTCCGCTGACCGAGCGGTGGCCTCAGCCGGAGGCCATGGCAAGGACGTCGGCGAGGCTCGGCCTCTCCCAGGCCCCCGTCCCCGCGACGCTGCCCGTTCCCGCGCGCATCATCGGCGACGTGTATCTCGTGAGCAGCGATCCGACGCTGACATACCTCTCGACGCCGGGCCGGAAGGGCTCGTCCTGATCGACCCGGGGCTTTCGCGCAACTTCGACGCGATCTGTTCGGCGATAACGAAGCTCGGCTTCTCGCCGAAGCGCGTCCGCTGGGTCCTGAACACGCATGCCCATTTCGACCATTCGATGGTTGACGGCCTCTTCCGCCGACAGGGAGCCAGCATCCTCGTCGGAGTAGCCGACGCCGATGCCGTGGAACGGGCGACGCGCGTCACGGCGAAGTTCTTCGACCCCTCGATCGAGCGCGACTATCCGACCACGACGGTGGACCGGCGCATCGTCGACGGCGAGGAGCTGCGCCTTGGCAACAAGACGATCCACGCGATCTCTACGCCGGGGCACACGGCTGGCTCGACCGCATTCTACATGATCGCCGATGGGCGCAACGTCCTGTTCAGCGGCGACACCGTCCTGTTCGATAGCCGACTGGGGACGCAGGACACCGCCTATGCCAACAATCGCGACTATCTGGAATCACTGCGGAAGCTGTCGCGTTTCACGATGAGCCTCGGCAACGTCGTGCGCTGGGACCTTCTTCTGCCTGGTCACGGCGCGATCGTGCTGGATCGTGCTGGAATGGACGTCGACAAGGCCTTCGACACCGTCCGGCTGGACATGCTCGAAGGGGGTCGGATCGAGGCGGCCCCCTTCGCGACCGACCGCTACCGACGATTGATGTTCGGAAGACCCTGAGCACCTTCTTACAACTGGGCGTTCGTCTGCCGGCTGCTCACCAACTCAGCTGTCTGCTGGCGAACGAATATGTTCGGCGCTTGCAGGCGGTCGGCCCGCCACCGATGAGGCAGTTCGACCGATCAGATCGGAAGCAGCAACAGATGTCTGCCTGACGGAATTGAGACCGACACCCTCCGTAAGGGCAGCAGGTCGTCGCGGAGACCCGGTGATGCCTAGGACAAGGCCGTGTTCGTCCCATCGGTCGAGATCCGCGACCTGTCAGTCAGGCCGTCACCCTGCTGGATGTCAACCGTCGACAGACGCGGAGGGCCCAGCCTTCTTCGATATCCGTGGCTCAGGACATAGATACTTCAGAGTCGGTCGACAGGAACAGTGTACTTCGGTCGCGATCATCGATGAAGGTCACCGCCCCCTGTGAAATTGCCGGAGCAGCGGTAATGCAGCTTCTTTCAAAGCTCTCATACCGCACGAGGCGCAATCCTCCGAACTGCGCAAGAAATATCGTAGCGGGCCTGCTACTATGATGGCGTTGTCGCTCGATACATCTCCACTGGATCGTTTCTGTGAGACGTAGTACGACGGTGCAGATATTACGCTTGTTTGGGGGAACGCGTGATAGAAGTTCGGCCCGCACTTCCCGGAACGTCATCTCCGCTCGGACTTGCGTTGAGCGCGTTTCTGGTGGTTACCGTACCGAGCAATGCGCTGGCTCAGGACGTGACGTCGGATCCGCTCGTCGAAAACGTTTCCGGGCCGCCTATTCAGTTCAGCACGGCGAAGCAGTCGCTGGCGTCCAGCCAGATTCAGATCTTCAACGGTCGCAGCCCAGACAAGGGGGACTGGACCTCGATTGCGATCGCCTCGTCCAAGACCGGGACTGCGACGCGAGGACCTGCACGGCAGCCTTGGTCGGCAGAAACGTCGTCATCACCGCCGCGCACTGCGTGATCGAAGGGGTAGCCACCACCCCGTCGGCTATCTCCATCGGCCCCCTGAGGTTCGAGTGCACGATCGACCGAGCGTATGCCGATGCAAGCCCCAGCGCCAGCGGGGTGCGCCACTACGCCGACTACGCACTCTGTCTGGCCGACGCGAAGGCACCGCGACCGGTCGCATTCGAGCAATTGCGCTGGGAGGCGCTCGATCTGGAAGCGGTCGCGACCGCGACCCGCCTTCTCGCTGCGGGCTACGGCTGCGTCTCATGGGCCTTCACACCCGGGACGGGACGCTTGGTACAGGGTCCGCCCCGTCCGCAGCTGGCCGTCGGGGACATCGTGGTCGATCGGGTCGACGCGGAGCACTTCGTGTCGGTTTCGGACGGAAAGACGGCGTCCGCGCTCTGTGCCGGAGACTCAGGCGGACCAGTCTTCTCGGGCGTGAGCGCAGGTAGTCTGGACACGCCGCGGGTCATCCGCGGCATAGCGAGCCAGAACCCTGCTGCCGTAAACGAGGTGCGGTCCTACTTCACGTCGCTATCCACTCCCCGTTTCCGCAGATTCCTCGAGTGCTGGATGGGTCGCCATCCGGCCGCGCAGGTCCGCGTCAGGGATCCGCGTCCGCCCCCGTCCCGAGGAGCTGCCCATGAAGCCCGCACGCATGACGGCGTCGCTGGCCGTGCTGTCCCTAGCCGTCTCCGCGGGAGCGTCGGCGCAGACCGCGGCGGTCGGCGATGCCGACGCGATCACGCTGCGGGCGACCCGTGCCGAACCGCCTGCCGACCTGGTGCGCTTTCTGGCGCTGAATGCCGAAGGCACGCGCCTCGACAGGGCGGACTTTCCGAGAGTCGGTGAATTCGGGCCGAGGCGCGTGTTCAGGACCCTCTGCGGAAAGGTGCTGCCCGCCTACGAGGCGAGCTTCCGGACGCGGAACGGACTTGCGCCGGATGCCGACCTGGACGCGGTGATGGGCGATGCGGCCTATGGGTATGTGTGGCCTGCATGCCTCTACGTGAGCGACGTGACAGACGACGCCATCGTCGAGCCCGGTGGCGACCTGGGGTCCGTGTTCCTGGCGCGGACGGGGAGAACGGGCGGCCGTGATGAGCTGCGGCGGTTCTACGGTCGGAAGGACATCGACAAGGTGAAGCCGGGCGAGGTCCTGAACGGTGCGTTCGCGACCGGCGCGGTCCGCTTCAGGTCCGCCCCCGGCACCTCCGACTTCGCGAACCAGGTCCGCGATTACTCGAAGGCGTTCGACGCCTTCTCGAGAACGGCGGCGAGAGAGATCTCCGAAACTATCGCGAAGGACGCGGGCGGAGAGATCCTCCTGGCAGCGGCCGAGGACGACGGCGCCGCGAGCTATTCCCCCCCTCCCGACTGTCCTGCGTCCGCGCCGCCTCCAGTCGACGTCGTCCGGCTGAAGAGCGCCATTGCGACGCTTGGCGACGTCCAGAAGAACAATTCGGTATCCGTCTGGGTGCTGGACAACGGCTTCACCGCGGCCCGGCTGGAGCCGGACGGCATCCGTTTCGAGCCTCGCTTCCCGGCCCGCCGGTTCAGCGTGGAGGACCTGCCGGACGGCACGCCGACGATCGGACCGAGGATTCGCACCTCGGATGCCGGGCCGGATCTGGATGCCATCGTGATACCGGCGGCAGGCACGCCCTGGTACGTCTCGGGCCACGGCACGCACGTTGCCGGTACCATCATCGGCAGCGCGACGCTGGACGATCCGGCCTTCTTCGATCTGCAGCCGGACGATTCCTGGCTTCGCCTCACGATCGTGCCGCTCTCGGCCGGGGGGCGGGAAGTGTCCAGCATGGCGCTGCGCGCCGCGACGTCCAAGGTGGATCTGGCGAAGGCTTCGGTGGCGAACCTCAGCGTGCGCTACGATTCCGACGTGTCCGCCGCTCTCGTCGCGGCGATCGACCGCAATCCCTCCACGCTCTTCGTCGCGGCGGCCGGCAACGATGGTAGCGACGTCATCGCAACCCGGCAGGAGCAGCGGACCGTCTTCCCCGCGCGGCTGGGAGGGGATACCGCCAACGTGATCTCGGTCGCGGCCGAGGACGGTAGGGGATATCTGACCAAGTTCACCAACCGCAGTGCCGAGCATGTCGACATCGCGGCGCCAGGGTGCGGGATCCCGTCGTGGATCGCAGATGAGCGTATCGAGAGGCTTAGCGGAACGTCGCAGGCCGCCCCCCTCGTCACCTTCGCCGCATCGCTGCTGTCGCGCTACCGTCTGGATGCGAGGCGCATCAAGCGCAGGATACTTCTGAGCGGCGATCTGCTCGCGGGATCGCTCGAGCTTCAGGGCGAATCCTTCGCCGCCGTAGTGGCAGACGACGCCTCCGACATTCCCATCTACTCGCGCTCCCGCCTGAACGTCGCGAAGGCCCTGCTCTTCCGCAGCGACTATCTGCGGGCGACCGTCGGGGTCGAGGGCAGCCTCGACAATCCCCGCAGGACGGTCGAGCTTCTCGGCATCCTCCATACGCAGGGCGATCTGCGCTGCGGAAGCCGCGACGTCGACACCCGCATGATCCTCGCGCTCAAGCGGAGCCTCGCGTTCGGTCTTTGGTGCTTCTCGAACGGTCGCCGCAGTCCGACCCGCGTAAGACCGGGCGGTACGCCGGAAATCGAGTTCACGGTGGTGAGGCCGTTCTCGCCGAGCGTAGCTCCCCACCTGGCCCGGCGCCCTGGACCACCATCGTCGTACCGCTGGCGGATCTGCAGGAGTTCGTCCGCTCCGATGCCAGCATGACGTCAATCGAGGGGGGATCGTGATGCCGACGAAGAGGATAGTGCAGGCGGCACTGGGAGCGCTGGTCCTGGGGGGATGCACCACCACCCATCTGCAGACGGGAGTGCCCGCCGCCGGCAAGATCACGCAGGGAGCCGTCTACAACCTGCCGGAGGTGCATTACGACGTCGAGGTGCGGCGAACGCTGGTGGAGTGTCCGCTTGCGCCGGACGACGCACACCCGTCGGCGCTCGGCAAGGTAGTCTTCGAGGTCAGGGCGGGCCTCGCCGCCCGGACGGTTGCCGGCGAGGAGGTCGCCATCGACTACGCCGCGCTCGCCGACTTCATGAAGATCAGCGACTTCGGCTATGAACGATACCCCAGCGGTATCCTGAAGTCGGTAAACGTGACCGTCGACGATCGAACCGCGGACGTGGCGGCGGAAGCCTTCAAGGCGGCCATCTCCGTGGGCAAGATCGCGATCGGTGTGCCAGGCGGCGGCGCAGTCGCCGCGGAAGCCGTTCCGACGACGGCCTTCCTTGCATGTTCGGACACCGCGGCCCAGGCGCTCGCGGAGCTTCCCCGTCTCCGCGGCGGGATCAAGGTCGCCGAAGCCTCGCTGAAGAAGGCCAAGAAGGCCCGTGACGACTTCGCGTCCGACCATCAGGAGGCGCAGAGGTCCCCTGAGGTCTCGGCAAAGGCCGCCGACCTCCAGCGCGACATGCGGCTGGCGAGCGAGACAGCGTCCGACGCCAACGAGGCGGCGGCCAAGGCCGTCAGCCAGCTCACCCTCGTCTCCCGCAGGGTCTACGAGCCGGGCGAGACGCTGCGCTCCGAAGCGGATGCGCTGGCGGACGCGACCGCCGACTCGACGAAGCCGCAGGACGTCGTGGTCCTGCGCACCTTGGAGAAGGATCAGGGAAACCCCAGATGGCTGGTGCACCGCCTCGGAAGGAACATGGCGCTTGCCCAGGACCGATCTTCGGAAGCGGCCTGGGTCTCCGCGACCAACGAGGTGGAACGGACACGCGCGATAGCCGCAGCGCAGGGCTACTGGTCCGACGATGCGACGGCGCGACGCGACGCGCTTGGACAGGTCGTCGCCGGTCTGACGCAGGCTCAAGTGGTCATTGTCTCAGGACCGCTGACCAGGCGCTCAACGGCGCTCCAGCTTCCTGCCGCCCCTACGTGCGGTGCGCCAGGGGCCCCCCGCTGCGGCATCGTCTACCGCACGCGGGCTCAGGGCCGGGTCCGCGTCTGTCGGCCGGGCGGCGATGCGGGCCTGCCGGACGACAGGACGTGCCTGGAGATCGCGGCCTCGGACGACCGCGTTCTGGCAAGCGACGAGCGGGCCATTCCGCAGCTGGGCCACCTAGCGTCTCTCGGCCTGACGAACGGACCGTTCTCGAACAACGTCCTTACGGCCGAGTTCGCCGAAGACGGCAGTCTCGTGAAGTTCGGCTACCGGAAGCCGCGTGCCGAGGCCGTCGCGATCGGACAGACCATCAATGGAGGTCTCGACGCAGCCACGAGCCTGATCGCCTACGGCAAGGGATCCGAGCTCCGCACGCTTGCCGCCGAGAAGGCGGAGAACGATGCGAGGGCGGCACTGCTTACCTCTGCGATCCCGCTGAAGCAGCCATCCGAACAGACGAAGATCGAGAACGAGACGCGACTGTTGGAGGCTGAGCGCAAGCATGTCGAGGAGGAGATCCTACTCAGGAGGAAGAGGCAGGAGCTGAAGGCGCTGGACGCGACTGAAGGCTCATCCGACTGATCGCCCTCGGTCTGCGTCCTTTCGGCTGGCGTCGACCAGGGCCGCCGGCTTACCAGCCTCGCGGACGCCGCGCGACCCGTCTGATCCATGACGAGGGATGACGCACTGCTGCCGAAGCCGCATTCGCATTCGCATTCGTCCGCGGAAATCGGCCTTGGGAGTGGAGCATCGGGGTGCTGGACCGACCGCCGGCTGTCGGCCGTTCGTCTTCGACCAGCCGATGGGCGTCTATTCTCGGACGTTCCGCGCAGGGAGTCTGAAAGATCTCGAGCGGTTCGCGACCCGGCGTGACGGCGAGCGCGTCGCGCGTGCAAGTGTGCACTTGCACGCCGCTGGCCGAGCGCGTGCTCGCAGGGCAGGATCCGAGCCGACTCCCGTTCGTTTTCACCGATCCGGTAGTACGGTCGATCAAGGCATCTTCGATCACGTGTCGGGCCGCATCATGAAAGCGCGCATCACCATCGCCATGGGGCAAATAGCCTGCCAACGGCGAACGGGCGTGCGGCTGCACACAGGACCGGCGTCTCTAGCGAGCATTTCGCACAGGGTGTCGTATGCGACCCCCGATCGGCGAACGCGATACAGGCGGGCGTCGGCTCGCCTGCCGAGGCAAACTAGGTCGATCGGCCCCGCCCTACGGCGCAGCGAAAGCGGCGTGAAACCGGAGGGAACACCGCGCCTTCATCGATACTCGATAGCACGAACTCGAGCCGCCTGGCAGCCGGGTCCATTCAGACCGACGCGTGGCAGATCACTGTCGCTGGAGTGCCGTCGGCCGTCGGATGGCCTGAAATATCAAGGATGGCCGGCGCCATGCGTTGGAACCGGCAGGCTGCCTGGTGCATGCGCGTGGGCGGGTCATCGTCGAAGCCGCCCCTCAGACTTGCGGCTGACCTGCGGCGATTGCGTCCTTCGGCTGAGTGCGCCACGAACGTCCGGTGAGTCTTCTCGACTATCTCGAGGCCTTCGATGCCGACGAACTGGCGATGCCGCTGATGCATTCCACCGCGACCGCGATCGGTGCCCGGATCATCGTCCAGGGCGAACTTCGCACGCGAAGCTGCAGGGTATACGGGACCGACCTCCTCTACCTCTTCTACGGCCGTCCAGCATTCAAGCCGCTCCCGGGACTCGCGCCCGGCGCCATGTCCGAGCACCTTCCATGTGCCTGATCCTGGATCCGGCGCTGCTCGGCAATGCGCTCAGGATCCTGCCGTTCGACAGCGGCGGCTACGACCGCTACGCTCCGCACATAGGTCCGCTGCTCGACCGGTCCGACTTCGAACTGGGTTCGCGTGGCGATCTGCCGATGCGACTGGTGCGGGCCTTCTTCGACAGCAACGGCAACTACTTCCGGTCCCGGCCGACGGCGGACGCCGACGGCATCTCCATCGCGCACGAGGCTGCAAGGGCATTCGCCCGCCTCAGCCGTGACCAGTCCATCGCGGACGACGACGATCGCAGGTCGACGATAGAGGTGCAGATCGCCAGGTCGGTCCCGCTGTCGGGTGCGCTCCGGGCCGTGGTCGCGCCGGCGTCGCTGCTATCCGACCTCCCCATAGCCGCCGCGCTGGCGGCGATGCCGGACGTCGTGCCGATCTCGTACGAGACCTACGGACGGCACCAGCCGTCCGCCTACACCGGCCTGCTGTACGATCACGTCGCAAGATACCTCGTCTCGCAGAAGGTGATGTCGTGACGCCTGATGTCCGCACGCTGTCCGACTTCGTCGATCCCGGCGGAGCGATGCTCGGGTTCCTCGTGCCGCTGTTTGGCGACCGCCGGTCTAACGCGCCGCTCGTTCAGATCATCGGGGACGATGGCACGATACGCGGCTTCGAGCCGTACGAGGTCCCAGACGCTACGACGCTGCGTGCACCCCATCTTGTCGTCCGCGCCGGTGATCACGCCGTCCACGCCTTCGCATTCGGTCGGCACGACGTCGTCCTGGTCGCCGATCACGTCGGTCTGGAGGAGCTGACGCGTCGGATCGACGACCCGGTCCTTCTCGAACGCCCCATGCTGGCCGTCGAGCTGGCAACGTTCCTGCGTAGAGACGACCTGCTCGTCGACCGGGCGATCGAGGTACATCGCAGGCTTCGGCAGACCTCCCGGAAGGCGGCCGATACATGGCGCGACCTCAGCATCCTCACCACCGCTGCCGCCGACGGCTGGGAGCGGCCCGACACCCGGCGTCTCGGCGCCTGGCCGGCTCGATCGTCGCAACCGCGCGCGATGGCGTGATCGAGATCTCCGGCCTGCCCCGCACGGTCGAGCCGGCGCGCGTCGACGAACTGAAGGGCGAAGTCCTGCGGCTGCTCGACGACTTCGTCGCCCTCTACCCCCGCCCTGCGGACGGATGGCGGCTGATGCTGATGCCTGCCTTGCCAAGGAGAGGACGGGCGCCGGATGCGGCGGTGCTCGTCGTGGCCGAGAAGGCGGTCAGCCACGACTGGCGGCCCGCCCTGGATCTGCGGATCTTCAGGAAAAACGGCCCCGAATTCGCGCAGGTGGTCGAAGAGACGAAGGCTCCGCTGTTCGTCGCCTACGATGGCGATGATCCGGATCAGATGCGTCGTGCGCGAGGCGACTGGACCGTTCGGGACATGCACGCTCTGGCGATAGGCTCGACCGCCGCCGCCGTGCGAAGCGCTGGCGAGGATCGGACCTGGCGGACGACGCATGTCGTCGCACCGGGAATACGAGCGAACGGCGCAGGCCGCGACAGAGGGATTCTCGCTGCCCTGGAGCTTGCGATCGCGGCCGAGCTCGACCGGGTGGGATCCGATCTATCGTGGCCGTTCGGCGCCGCCATCCTTCTTCGCGCCCAGGGGACGGGACCCGATGCGCGCTCGGACGGGTGGGCCGCCCTCTACGATCGTTCATGGTCGATGGGGCTTGCTCCATGGCGCAGCCTCTGTCTCATGCGGTCGGGTGACGATCCGACCATAGCGACCGGGGAGGACTGGACCGCTCATGAGCTGCTCGAGGCCGAGAGGCCGATCCGGGGCCCGGCGATCGAGCGAGTCATGGCCATGTCGCGCGCGACCGCGGCCATGCTCGTCGATCTTAAGCCACGGACGTCCGACGACCATGTCCACCATCGGCGTGCGATAGTGCAGCTCATGAAACGACAGCACTGGTCACCTGCCGACCGCGATCATCGCGATGAGGACCTGCCGATCAGGCTCACTGGCAACCTGGGTGACCTGAACATGCGATTCGCGGAACCCATCGGGCGCATCGCCCCGGAGGTCCATAGTTCCGACGACGCGACGCTTTCCGACCTGAGGCGGCTGAAGGGCCTGGTAGTGACCTGTGGTGCCACTCCGGCCAGCGTCCTGGCGCAGCTGCGCACGACCGACGAGCTCGCCGTCGACGTCCGCGACCTGATTGGGATGGACCCGCGGACCACGACTCCGCTGTCCGTGATCGGACACCAGCTCAAGCGAATGGTCATGGGTCTGCACTCCCCGTCACGGACCCGTTTCTTCGCCATGGTCGTCAGACAGGCCTTCGAATACGGACGCGTAGAGGCGACGGCAGGCCCTGCCCTGGCCCAGGCGCTGAGCGATCCTGAACTCGGATCACGATTGCATCTCACAGTACGGACGACCACCCACACCGTAGGCGCAACCGTGGCGCAGATGCGCCTCGTCGACCGGGCGAGGGGCAGTACCAGCCGCCTCGACCCGTCGGGCACGTTCCGCATGATCGTCACGCCGGATGAGGTGATCCTGGAAGACCGCCCTTCCCGCTAGCTGCCGATCAGACATCGAGGTCCAGCGTCGCGACGTTCCACTATCCCGCCACCCATCATGTCGACAGCGGCCGCCCGCCCGACGAATCATGCTCGCGCGTGGGCTTCCCGTCCGGAGCATCACGCCTCGTGATGGCCAAGGACCGGCAAGACGAGAAATATTCGCTTCGCGTCGGACCTTGTATGCACATTTGTGGAAGTCGGCTGCCGATGCACATGTGTGCATAGACCGTTGGATTATGCACACATGTGCATAATGGGGTCGATTATGCACATGTGTGCAAACGCTTCGCCGCGCGGATGCACATGTGTGCATCCGTCGCACCTTAGTCGCACTCCGGGCCTTCTCCCGTAGCGATCCGAAAAAACGGCCACCACTAGGACGGGCGCCGCTCTGCCAGTATGGTCACAGTCGTCCTTCCGACAGAAGGTCAGACACTCGGCGGCGACACGCCCCCCCGCCGAAGCAAAATCGCGGGCCAATTTAAAGTTTCGCAACCGGCGGCGCAGTTGATACTGACAGGATGAAAAGTCCCAGTTCCGGATCAGGTCTGAGATGCACATTTGTATGTGGCGTCATCGATGCCCCCATATGCAAGGTATGGCCGGGACGCTTCAGAAGGGCCTGACGCATGCCACGTCGTTTCGATGGGGACAAAGTATGGAAATGTCTTGGTTGCGTATCACCAGGTATCAGGCCCGCCACAGTGGACAAGGTCCGCTTCCCCGATGTTTGATCTAGACGCGTATAGAAATTGCGCGTCGAAATTACCAAGCGACGCGAGCCCATTTCGATCGAGAATGACAGCTCGCCGGTTGTTAAACTTTAAGAGGCCACGTTCACGCAGCGTGCGCAGTACGCGGTTTACATGGACGTTGGTCAAACCCGTCGCCTCCCCGATGTCCACTTGGGTCAGTGGCAGCACAAAGCTATCGTCTTGAACAAGACCAACCATCTCGAGTCGAGCATGTAATTCGCAAAGGAGGTGAGCAATGCGCGCCTCTGCCCCGAGACGGCCGAGTCGAAAACCCACTCTTTATGTATCGCAGTGTCTAGTAGTGAGCTTTTCCATAGAGCTAGGGTCAAACAGGGACAACGTTCGATTGTCCGGGCTAGCGAAGTATGATCGTAAACAGCAATTTTTGCCGCGCCAATCGAGACGATCTCATTGTCGAGGCGTTTAAGCTGAAACCCATCTAGATCGACAAAGTCTCCCGGTAGATACATTCCAACCGTCTGCCGCTTTCCCTGAAAATCATTCAAAGACCGGCAAACAAAGCCCTCAAGTAACAAAATGCTACAACGCACCCGGTGTCCTCGACGGACTAACACGTTTCGCGCGGAAACTTCCCGAATGTCAGTGATGGCATCCTCAATCGCAATTTGGACTTCAGGACTCAACCGATCACGACCACGCCCCATCAGGAATTTTCGCGAGATCATTTGTTCTTACCCGATGCAACTTTTGGCAATTGCTTTTGCAAGATTGCGATAGGTCAAATAAAAGTTTATCTGATCAATGATTCACTCGACTGATTCTCGTAAGCTATTTGCCATAGCCATAGCGCTCTCAATCGCGTCCAGCGCTTTACCAGAAAGCGTCAGCAAATCATCGATATTACCTTCACCATCACCAACTATATACCCTATTTGCGTGAGGTGCATTAGCCAACGCGATATGACAGTTGGTGGTATATCGTTCCGGTCACTAACGTCACGCGCAGTGAGACGGCGACCGCGGGCGTCAGCGACAAACAGTTCCAGCAACAGATCCCACCCAGGCTCTCCAAACAACTCTCGGGGCAGTATCTCAGAACGTATTCTACGAAATTTCAGTATAGCGATTGCGGTCGCGGTCGCGCGATCTCCATTTTTCATATAATTCTCACGGTTACCAGATACATTGCCATCCGACCGATCACATGAAAATTGGATTAGCCTTTTAAATGCCCGTATAGGTCACCGAACTGTACCCGTGCCGCATCGAGGGTAGCGGCGAGAACGAAGTTTCCTTCGCGATCGGCAAACGCGATCAGCGCGTCGAGGCTTCGGGCTAGCGCCTCCAGATCAGCCCCCGGCACCATTTCCTGCATCCGTAACCTCCGCATCCGCCCGCTCTCTCAAAGCCGCATACTCTGCTGCCATATTTAAATGCAGCACTTTAACGATGGGGTCAGTGGCGAGCGACGCCATATCAAGCTCCTGCTGCGCACGCATCGCGTAATATTGATTATCAGCTATCGCCGCCATTTGCTCCCTCCAAAGACTTTATCTGGAAGCCATACAGTATATTTCTGCGAATTGATACCTCTTGCCTCAGGACGCAATCTGATTAAATTCTGGCCTTCGCCAGCCGTTAATTAGGCCCCTACTCAAGATAGAGATTTCATTTAGCGCGCTTGACATTGCTGATACCGGAGCGCCGCGATGACAGCGGGCAGCCATTCAGCCGGTTGAATGGTTTTGCTGGGCTTGGGAGGATATCTCAAGCTCGGCGATGGCTCCTGCATATTCGCCCGCCGATTGGGCAATTGATCATGCATCGATCTGTTCGAACCAGACTAGGCTGTTTGAAACGCCGTTTCTCGATGCATTCTCAGATCTTGCTGACGGTGGAAAATAGCACCTGCCGTCACATTCGACCTGCCACCGGATTTTCATTAGACGACGACGGCAACGGCTACACGTACGGCAGGCGAAGCATGCTGTCAGCCACCGCGGAGACATCGCAGCAGGCGGCGTCCGGAACCCAGATAAAAACGGAAATCTTGTCCCGCATCGGACCTAGTATGCGCATGTGTGCAAGTTGGCGCCGTTTATGCACATGTGTGCAAACCGTGTCGCGCGAAGATGCACATGTGTGCATCGGACGCTGGCACAGCTAAGGCCGCCTCCAGAAGCAACTGGATGATCGTCCCGTGTAGGCGTCCATCGTAAGCGTGGACTATAGGACAATCGCTCGACGATTCGGGCTAGCACGTCGCAGATCAGGACGACGGCCGCCCAATCCGCCTGGAGCCACCGCGGACGGCGGCGCCCCCACGCACTCTGGTGAAGCAGGCTCGCCGTTCAATGCCAAGCCCTCCAGTCCACGAAGTCCCAGATCTGAAAAGCGAAAAATCTTTGTGCCGCATCGGTCCCAGTATGCACACGTGTGCAAGTGATCCCCGATGCACACATGTGCATAAATCAAGGAATTATGCACATGTGTGCAAAAAAATCGCCCTTTATGCACACATGTGCAAACGCCGGCGACGCACGGATGCACATATGTGCATCCGTAGAGTTCAAGAGGTTGCCTGACGTGCCCCGAGGCGAGACGCCACCCTGCAAAAACTTTACGATTTTCCGAATTGACAAAGCCGCGACGACGTGTATCGCTCGCGCGCTGCGCACCCGCGCTCTTCTTATCCTTCTTACTTCTATCTCTTATCATACTTACAAGGAGATGAGAGACTCTCCGCGCGCGTACGTATACGCGCGTGCGCGAGACACCTAATTTTGAATCGCTACGGACCAGGCCATAGCTGAAGCCCATTGGCTCCACCCACATTGCGACATGGTTCCAAGTAAGTATCTATAGGCTCGTGGATCCTGCACTCTTTCCAAGGGGTCCAGGCCATCCGCAGGATATTCGCAACGCGGAAGGACCGCCGGCGGCAGCCGGCGTGCCCGCGCGTTTCGCCGCCGCGTCCGGTCCATGTCTCCGGCGGACGTGGCGCTCCCGCCGTCAGCCCTGCCGGTCGAGGTCGCACCGCGAATGCAGGTCGGCGCCGACGACGTCCCGGGCGAGATCGGCCAGATGCGCGTGGTGGGTGAAGAAGAGGATCTGCGTCGAGCCGGCAAGCTCGGCCAGCACCTCGAAACCGGCGCGGGCGCGGGCATCGTCAAAGTTGATGAATAGGTCGTCGGCGAGGAACGGCAGACGAGATCCGGCCTCGACGGACTGCTCCACGGCCGCGAGGCGGAGGGCCAGGAAGAGCTGGTCGGCGGTGCCGTCGCTCATGGCGTCCACGTCGATGGCCCGACTTCCGTCTTCGGTGACCCCGAGAAGACGGGGCGTCGACGAGTCGTGGTCGATCCTGAGATCCGAATACCGTCCAAGCGTCAGGCGACGGAAGAGCCCTCCCGCCCGTGCGAGCAGCGGATCCTGCCGCTCACGACGGTGACGCTCCACTGCCCAGCGCAGTGTAACGGCCTGCGATCGCCTGAGCAGATAGGCCTCCGCCTGTACACCCATCTCAGCGCGGGCCTCCTCCGCTTCCGCGGCGGCGGCCGCGGCACCGTCGCCATGCACGTCCAGCGCCGCGAAGGCGATGCGGGCG
>NZ_JRVI01000006.1:0-49089 GCF_000783375.1 Sphingomonas sp. Ant20 | reverse complement strand
GCGATCACGACGCGAACATCATCCCGCTGAGCCAGCCAACGGCACCGCCGGCGCCTCCCGCGCCGCCAGCGCCGCCGGCCCCGCCAGCAGCACCGACGGTCAGCAAGGCCGCGGGCGCAAGGGTAATCCGGCGACATGGGTGAGCCAGGACGACTATCCGCCGAGCGCGATCCGTGCCGGCGAACAGGGTGCGGTCGCGATGCGCTGGGACATTAACGCCCAGGGTCGTGTCGAGAACTGCACCGTGACGTCGTCGAGCGGTTCGCCTGCTCTCGATCGGGCAGCCTGTGCTGCGATGACGCGACGTGGTCGCTACTCGCCGGCGCTCGATCAGGCCGGGAACCCGATGCGTTCGAGTGCGACGCAGCGTATCCGGTGGACGTTGCCGGAAAATTAATCTGCGTCTCGGCGCACTTAGACCAACGAATCTTAAGAGGATCATCCGACCATGTTCACCACTATCCTTGCCGCGGCGGCGCCCGCAGCAGCCGAAGCCAACCCGTACGGCCTCGAAGCGGCACTTCGCGAAGGCGGTCTCATCTCCCAGACCGTGTTCGGCATTCTGGTGCTGATGTCGGTGGTTTCGTTCTACATCCTGTTCTCCAAGCTGTTCGAGCAGCAGAAGATCATCGGCCAGGGCAAGCGCGTCCGTCAGGCCTTCTGGTCGTCGAACAGCCTTCGCGAAGGTTCGGCCAAGCTCGAGAAGAACTCGGCCTACAAGCAGATCGTCGACGACGGCCTGGCCGCTCAGGAGCAGCACTCGAAGCTGACCGATCCGGTCGAGGCGCATGACTGGCTGCACGGTTCGCTCGCGCGTTCGGAAGCTGCGATCAACTCGAAGCTGGGTGGCGGTCTCGCCTTCCTCGCAACGGTCGGTTCGGTTTCGCCGTTCATCGGTCTGTTCGGTACGGTTATCGGCATCTACCGCGCACTCGTGAAGATCGGTGCATCGGGTCAGGCATCGATCGACAAGGTCGCAGGGCCGGTCGGTGAAGCACTGATCATGACCGCACTGGGTCTCGTCGTCGCGGTTCCTGCCGTGCTGTCGTACAACTGGCTGCAGCGTCGCAACAAGTCGATCGCAGAGGACCTGTCGGCCTTCTCGAACGACGTGCTCGGCTTCCTGGCATCGAACGGCGCCGTGCGTCCGATCACCGCTTCGGGCGTCAAGCCAGTTGTGGCCAAGCCTGCCACGGCGACCACGACTGCCGGTCAGACCGGTGGCGTGCCGCGCGCTAACTAAGACGCGAGAAAGGCGGGGCTGGTGTTCGCAGCAGCCCCGCTTCCTTCCCGCCGGCGGTGCCGGTGGCGATAAAAGAATAGGATAGTTCGCACATGGCGATGAGTGTTGGTGGCGATTCCACCGAGAAATCGATATCGGACATCAATACGACGCCGCTGGTCGACGTCATGCTCGTGCTCCTGATCATCTTTCTGGTGACGACGACCGTCGCGGTCCAGGCGGTGCAGCTGAAGCTCCCCGAGGTCAAATTTGATCCGACCACGACCAAGCCCGAAAAATGTCTCGCTGTCGGTGACGACAAATGGTGATGGCAGCTGTGCAGTGTATTGGAACATGACCCCGGTCACCTCGACCGAGCTGCTCGATCGCGCGGTCGCCAAGCTGAAGACCGAGATCGATCGTCAGGGTGGCGTGAATGCCGCAGGTCTTGAGCTGCCCGAGGCGCATATTCGCGGCGACGTGAACACGCCGTACAAGTGCATCGGCGGCACGATCTACACGATGCAGCGCGCCGGCTTCGCCCGCGTCGGCTTCATCTCCGAGCCGCCCCCCCGGCGGCACCACCGAACGCTGACGATCGCTCGGACGTATTTAGGAGTAGTATAGAATGGCAATGGGCGGCGGCAAAGAAGATGACGGGCCGATGATGGAAATGAACATGACGCCGTTGATCGACGTCCTGCTCGTTCTCCTCATCATGTTCATCATCACGATCCCGATCCAGACGCACGCGGTCAAGGTCGACCTTCCGGTCAACAGCAAGAACCCGCCGCAGAACCCGATCGACCCCGAGAAGAACAAGATCTCGATCGACGCATCGGGCACGGTGGCCTGGAACGGGTCGCCGGTCGACGAGGTGACGCTGCGCCAGTATCTGGACCAGACCGCGGGCATGAACCCCGAGCCGGAACTTCACTTCCAGCCCGACCCGCAGGCGCGGTACGAAGTCGTCGATCGCACGCTGGCCGTCGTGAAGCGGTCTTCGATCACGAAGCTCGGCTTCATCGGTAACGAGCAGTATCGCAACGACTTCTAAGTCACGCGACACGATCGATACGATGCCAGGGGCGGTCCGCAAGGGCCGCCCCTTTTGCATGTCCGACGTCCATGACACCGGGGGCGGAAAGAGCGTCGGCATGACGCGCGCGCACCTCACGGCCTTATCAGGGCAATATCCGTAAAAATCCCATATTGCGCCACAGTCATCGAAGTGACACAACAGTGTCACAAAAGTGAAACCTTTCGACTCAGAAGGGCGATGGAGACGGGATGATGCGCAAATTCGGCCTTGTAGTTCTTGCCCTTGTCGGCGCGGCAGCACCGGCGTTCGCGGCGGATCAGAATGGCTATCAGGCGATCGTGTCGGGCGATCTGGCCGCGGCCGAACGCCATATCCTGGCGGAACAGGCGGTCTATCCGGGTCGCCCCGAACTGATGCTCAACCTTGCCGCGGTTTACCGGCGGACCGGCCGCGAGGCGGACGCTCGGGCGCTGTACAAGCGCGTGCTCGAACGCCGCGACATCGCGATGGACCTGCCCTCGGGTGCGGTGGCCTCGTCGCATGATCTGGCACGGCGCGCGCTCGGCGTGGCCCCGGTGCAGATCGCCACGCGCTAAGCTAAGGCCGTCGCGCTCGCCCGGCGCCGGTTCTGTGGTTCCGGTAGTAAGCTAGCGCTGGCGTCGACCTCGTGCGGTCGACGCCTGAGGCGGTCAGAGTCGGGGCAGGGTGACCCCGCGCTGGCCCATATATTTGCCTGCGCGGTCGGCATAGCTGATCTCGCACGGCTCATTGCCGCGCAGGAACAGGAACTGGCAGGCGCCCTCGTTCGCGTAGATCTTGGCGGGGAGCGGCGTGGTGTTCGAGAATTCTAGCGTCACATGGCCCTCCCATTCGGGTTCGAGCGGCGTGACGTTGACGATGATCCCGCAGCGCGCATAGGTCGATTTGCCCAGACAGATCACTAGCGTATCGCGTGGGATGCGGAAATATTCGACCGTCCGCGCCAGCGCAAAGCTGTTCGGCGGGATGATGCAGACATCGGTCTTGCGGTCGACGAAGCTGTTCGCGTCGAAATTCTTCGGATCGACGATCGCACTGTCGACATTGGTGAAGATCTTGAACTCGTCGGCGACGCGCGCGTCATAGCCATAGGAGGACAGCCCGTAGCTGATACAGCCGTCGCGGCGCTGCGCCTCGTGAAATGGCTCGATCATCGCATCGCCCAGCGCGCGTTCGCGAATCCAGCGGTCGGACATGACGGACATGAGACATTCCCCTTTTCGCCGCTGCTTTCGCGCGGATGGTCGATGGCGGCAAGAGCGCGCGCACGCAGAGAGCGTTTTTGCCGTTGCAGCCGGCGTGTCGGGCCGTCATGGGGCGCGGCATGAACCAGATTCGGCAGCCTTTTCCGCGCGGTACGTCCGTCGAGCCACAGCTTCCGGACCATGATGACGAGCGGAACCGCGCCGCGATCCGCGCGCGCCGCGCCAGCCGCTATGTGCGGATCGCGCTGGCCGGATCGATCGCGCTGTCGGGCGGCGCGGCGCAGGCGCAGTCGGTGCAGGACCTGCAACGCCAGATCGACGAGCTGAAGGCTACGATCGCCGAGCTCAAGGCCGCGCAGAACGGACCGATTGCCCAAACGGCGCCAGTTACTGCGCCAGCCACCGCGCCAGCCACCGCGCCGATCGCGGTTGCGGCAACGCCTGCGCCCGCCCCGGCGCCGAAGCTGGCAACAGCGGTCGCGCCATCGACGCAATTGGCCGCGGCGACGCCCGAGCCGAAGCGCGCCTGGTATGATCGCATCGCGATCCGCGGCTATACGCAGATGCGGTTCAACGAGATCGTGTCGGGCGATCGCACCGCGCCCGACGGCCAGTCGCGGTTGCGATCAGTGCATGACGGCAGCATCGGCGACAATACGGGCTTCTCGCTCCGCCGCGTCCGGCTGGTCCTGCAGGGCGATCTGACCGACCGTGTGTCCTTCTATCTCCAGCCCGACTTCGCGGTGAACGTCAGCAACCAGTCGGGCGGCGAGCGGCGCGAGGGCTTTGCCCAGCTGCGCGACGCCTATGTCGACACGTTCCTCGACGCAGATCGCCGCTTCCGGCTGCGGTTCGGGCAGTCGAAGGTGCCCTTCGGCTGGGAGAATATGCAGTCCTCGTCGAATCGCATCACGATCGATCGCAGCGACGGGATCAACAGCGCGGTCCCCGGGGAGCGCGATCTGGGCATCGTCGCCTATTACACGCCCACCGGCGTGCAACGGATCTGGGGTCGCCTCGAGGAGGACGGCCAGAAACTGTTCGGCAATTACGGCGCGTTCGCGCTCGGCGTGTATAACGGCCAGGGGATCAGCCGTTCGGAGACCAATGACGGCGCGATGACGGTGGCGATGGCGACCTGGCCGTTCGCGCTCGACGGGCTTGGCGGGGCGTTCAGCGGACAGGTGTTGGAGGTCGGCGCGGCGGCCATCCGTAATCGCGTCCAGCCCGAACTGCGCAGCGGCGGGGTCAGCGACACGAGCTTTGCCGACGAGCGGCTCGGCGTCCACGCGATCCTCTATCCGCAGCCTTCGGGTTCCAGGCGGAGTGGAACTGGGGCCGCGGCCCCGAATATGACGACGCGTCACAGTCGATTACGACCAAGCGGCTGAACGGCGGCTATGTCCAGGCGATGGCGCGTGTGCGGTCGTCGCCGCTCGGTCCGTTCATGCCCTATGCGCGCCGGCAATATTATCGCGGCGGGTGGAAGGCGCTGCCCAACGCGCCGCGGCTCGAGACCGACGAGTTCGAGCTGGGGATCGAGTTCCAGCCGACCCCGCCGATCGAGCTGACCGTCGCCTATGCGCGGATGACACGGCGCGAGGCCGACGAACGCCGCGAGGGCCGGGCGGAGGGCGATTTGATCCGCACGCAGCTGCAGTTCAACTACTGACCGCGGCTCAGCCGATCCCGAGGTCCGCCGGGCCGAACGCATCGGGGAGAAGCTCCGACAGGCGGTAGCTGCGGACAGCCTCGCCCTGCGCCGCGCCGCAATGCACGGGGAGATCGCGCCCGCCCATCTGCGCCGCCTCGTTGATCACCTGGCGGCACCGTCCGCAGGGGCTCACCGGGGCGAGGCCGGTGGCGATGCCGTCCGCATCCATCGCGCCGCCGATCACGCCGATCGCAACGACGTCACGCAGGCGGCCCTGCGCGCTTGCGGTCGCCAGCGCGACGGTTTCGGCGCAAAGCGACAGGCCGTAGCTCGCATTCTCGAAATTGGCGGCGGTGATCACGCTGCCGTCGTCGAGCAGCACCGCGGCGCCGACCGCGAATCGCGAATAGGGCGCATGCGCGTGACGCGCGGCGTCGCGCGCCGCGGCGATCAGGCGGGTTGCCTGATCGGTATCGAAACCATCGTTCATCCTGCCACCACGTCCCAGTTCACCGGTCCCTCGATTCCCTCGACACGCCGAAAATTGCTCGCGCGCCACATTCGCCATGGCCGTGCCGCATAATCGGGCTTGAGCAGATTGGCCATCGCCCAGACCGGCCGCGGCAGTGCCGCCGACAACGCATAGCTGCCCTCGACCGACTTGCCGATCCGCAGCAGGACAGGCTTGCCGGTATGCGTCTCCACCATCGTCACGAAGCGCGTCAGATCGGCGACCAGCGCGGCCTTTTCAGGGCGGGCGACGCAATCATCACGGAACTGCACATCGACGGCGACGGGCAGCGCATCGGCGGCGGCGGGCACGAAGGTATTGAACGCATTCGCCTGATCGACCGCGGGCTGGCACAGCGAATAGATGTGCACCGCGCCGCGCCGCAGCCCGGCTTCGGGAAGCGCCGCCCAGTTCGCCTCGAATGCCGGATCGCGGCGATCCTTGCCCGAGGTCGCGACGATATAGGCGAAGTCGACGCCGCGCGCGCGCACCGTTCCCCATTCGACCGGCGCGGGATTTTCACCTAGGTCGACGCCTTGCAGCGGATAGGTCTCGGTCGCGGGATGCCACTGCGTCGCATAGGCCCAGCCGCCAATCGCGATGCCGCCCGTGCCGAACAGCAGGGTCGCAAGCTTCAGCAATGTCGTGGCCATCAGCGTTGCTCAGCCACGCAGATGAAGGACGCAGATGAGCGTGAACAACCGGCGGGCGGTGTCGAAATCGACCTCGATCTTGCCCGACAGCCGGTCCTTGAGCAGCTCGGCGGCCTCGTTGTGGACGCCGCGACGGGCCATGTCGACGGTTTCGATCTGCGCAGGCGAGGACTGGCGAATCGCCTGGTAATAGCTGTCGCAGATCGCGAAATAGTCCTTGATCGGTCGGCGGAAACGGCCGAGCGCGAGCACCAGTGTCTCAAGATGCGTGTCGTCCTCACGATGGATGTGAATGCCGAGACGGCCTTCCTCCGTCTCGAGCCTGATGCGGTACGGGCCGGCATAGCCATCGGCATGCTGGCGCTGCGGCGCGAAATAATTGCCCTCGATCAGGTCGAAGATCGCGATCCGGCGTTCCTGCTCGATATCCGCGGAACGCCACGCAATCGTGCGCTCGTCGAGCTGTATGTCGATGATCCGCGGGTCGGCCATGCCATGTGCGATAGCGATGGTCGTAACGCGTGTCACTTGTCGCCTGCACCGGCGGCCGCCGATCGCGGCGGGCTGGTCGACTTATCCCCATCAATCTGGCGCAGTTGGCTTGGAGCGATCGCGCGCAGTGCGTAGAACGCAGTATGGCAACCCTCGCATTCCCCGTCCCCGCCGTGGCCGAACCACAGCAGCTTCCCCGCAACGTCGAGGCCGAAGCCGCGATGCTCGGCGCAATGATGATCGACAACCGGCTCGCCGACGATCTGGTCGACAAGCTCGAACCCACGCATTTCTTCGAACCCGTGCACGGGCGCATCTTCGCCGCGATCAAGACGCTGCGCGGCAACGACATGCTGGTGACGCCGGTCACGCTGCGGCCGATGTTCGACGCGGACGAGGGCATGCGCGAGCTGGGCGGTCCCGCCTATCTGGCCGGCCTCACGGGCAGCGGCGCAGGGCTGATCGGTGCGCGCCAGTTTGCGCAGCAGATCTATGACCTGGCGATGCTGCGTGCGCTCGTCTCGGTTGGCCGCACGCTGGTCGATCGCGCGATGGATACGTCCGAGGAGGTCAATCCGCGCGCGCAGATCGAGCTGGCCGAGGAGGAATTGTTCAAGGTCGCCGCCGATGGCGGGGCGGAAAACTCGGTCAAGACGTTCGCGCAGGCGACCACCGCGGCGGTCAAGATGGCCGAGAGGGCACTCAACTCGGGCGGCAATTTGTCGGGCGTGACGACGGGTATCGACTCGATCAACGCCAAGATCGGCGGCATGCATCACAGCGATCTGATGATCCTCGCCGGGCGTCCGGGCATGGGCAAGACGTCGCTCGCCACCAACATCGCGTTCAACGCCGCGCGGCGCTGGATGCGCGACATGGCCGACGGGATCGCCCCGAAGGATTCGGTCGGCGCGAAGGTCGCGTTCTTCAGCCTCGAAATGTCCGCGGATCAGCTGGCGACGCGTATTCTTGCCGAGCAGTCTCAGATCAGTTCCGAATCGCTCCGCATGGGCAAGATCAGCCGCACCGAGTTCGCGCAGCTCGCGGCCGCGGCGGCCGAGCTCGAGAACCTGCCGCTGTTCATCGACGACACCGGCGGCCTGTCGATCGGCGCGCTGCACACGCGCGTCCGCCGGCTGCAGCGTCGCCACAATAACGAGATCGGGCTGGTGGTGGTCGACTATCTCCAGCTGCTGTCGGGGTCGGGCAAGAGCAAGGACGGCAACCGCGTCCAGGAAATCTCGGAGATTTCGCGTGGGCTCAAGACGCTGGCGAAGGACCTGAACGTCCCGGTGCTGGCGCTGTCGCAGCTGAGCCGCGCGGTCGAAAGCCGCGAGGACAAGACGCCGATGCTGTCAGATCTTCGCGAATCGGGGTCGATCGAGCAGGACGCCGACATGGTCTGGTTCGTGTACCGCGAGGATTATTACGTCGCGTCGAAGGAGCCCAAGCGCCCGGCCGAAGGCGACAGCGCGAAGATCTTCGAGGATCACGCGTCCTGGGCGGCTGAGATGGAGCGGGTCTACGGTCTTGCCGAGCTGATCATCGCCAAGCAGCGCCACGGCGCGACCGGCAAGGTGCGGATGAAGTTCGATCCGACGATCACGAAGTTCTCGGATCTGGCCGAGTATTGAAACTCTGGTGTCCCTCTCCCCCACGGGGAGAGGGACACGGATCAAATGATCGGATCGTAGCCGCCGGGAGCGTGGATGCCGCATTCGACCTTGTCGAAGCTGCGCCAACGCCCCGCGCGCGGATCCTCGCCGGGGGCGACCTTGGTCGTGCAGGGCGCGCAGCCGATCGAGAGATAGCCCTGCGCCTCGAGCGGATGCCGCGGCAGGTCATGCTCGGCGAAATAGGCGTCGAGCTTAGCCTTGTCCCAATCGGCAAGCGGGTTGATCTTCAAACGGCCCTCATCTTCCTCGAACCGCGGCAGCGCGGTGCGCGTGCCCGACTGGAAGCCCTTGCGCCCCGAGATCCACGCGTCGAACGGCGCGAGCGCGCGGCGCAACGGCTCGACCTTGCGCAGGTCGCAGCAGCCATCGGGGTCGTAGGACCAGCGTTCGCCGGCCCGATCCTTGATCGCGAGCAGCCGCGGATCGGGTCTGAACACGCGCAGGTCGGTGAGGCCCAGCCGTTCGGCCAGCGCATCACGATAGGCGAGCGTCTCGCCGAACATCTTCTGCGTGTTCGTGAAGACCACCGGCACGTCGACATCGACCTGCGCGACCATATGCAGCAGCACCGCCGATTCGGCACCGAAGGACGAAACCGACGCGATCCGCCCGGCCAGCTCGCTGGTCAGCAGCTCGCGCAGCATCTGCGCGGCAGGAACGCCGGCGAACCGGTCCTGCATCGCCTGTGCATCCGCCTTGGTGAAGGCGGGGGTGACGTCGATCGTGTCGATCCGGCGGAGCGCTTCACCCATGGCGCAGCTTCCAGACCGGCACGGCGCCGTCCGCCGCCTTCTGATAGGGCGTGTCGTAGCGCGCGAGGCTGGCGCGGAGCACGTCGATATCGATCGGGGCCTCGGGCGCGAAGCTGTCGAAGCCGCAGCGGCGCATCAGCGGAATCTGGTCGACGAGCACGTCGCCCGCCGCACGCAGCTCGCCGGTATAGCCCGCCTCGCGCAGGATCCGCGCCGCGGAATAGCCGCGGCCGTCGCGATAGCCGGGAAAGCTCACCTCGATCAGCGCGAGCTGGTCGATCTGCGGCAACAGCGCGCGCGCATCGTCACCCGCCTCGAGGCGAACGGCCGCCGCATTGCTCTGGCCGATGAACGAATCGAGCGTCACCGCGGGCTCGTCATGCGGCTCGTCGTCGCGGAAGCGGAGCAGCGTCTGGTCCGGATACTCAACCATAGATCGCCTCCTTGAACGTCTCGAAGCCGACGCGGCGGTAGGTGTCGAGGAACCGCTCGCCGGGATCGCGCACCTGGAGATATCGGTCGGTGACGCGTTCGATCGCGTCGACCACGCCGTCCTCCGAGAATCCGGGGCCGGTGATCTTGGCGAGACTGACATCCTCCGCGCCCGATCCGCCGAGCGAGAGCTGGTAATTTTCGGTGCCCTTCTTGTCGACGCCGAGGATGCCAATGTGGCCGGCGTGGTGATGCCCACAGGCGTTGATGCAGCCGCTGATCTTGAGCTTCAATTCGCCCAGGTCGCGCTGGCGATCGAGACTGCCGAAGCGCGTCGCGATCTTCTGTGCGAGCGGGATCGAGCGTGCGTTGGCGAGGCTGCAATAATCGAGACCGGGGCAGGCGATGATGTCGCTGATCAGGTCGAGATTGGCCTCGGCCAGACCGGCCTCGTTCAGCGTCGACCACACCGCGTGCAGATCGGCCATGCGGACGTGCGGCAGGACGATGTTCTGCGCATGCGTGACGCGCAGTTCGTCGAAGCTGTAGCGCGTGCCGAGATCGGCCATCACGTCGATCTGGTCCGCCGACGCATCGCCGGGGATGCCGCCGACGGGCTTCAGGCTGATGTTGACGATCGCATAGCCCGGCTGCTTGTGCGCCTTCACATTCTGGTCGAGCCAGACCGCGAAGTCGGGATCGCTGCGGTCGATCTCGGAGGACGCGTTTTCCTCGAATGCGGGCGCGCCGAAATGGCTCGTGATCCGCTCCAGCTCGGCGCGCGGCGGATCGAGGCCGAGGCCCTTCACTGCGGCGAATTCCTCCTCGACCTGGCGACGATATTCGTCGGGGCCGATCTCGTGCAGCAGGATCTTGATCCGCGCCTTGTAGATATTGTCGCGGCGACCGTAGCGATTGTAGACGCGCAGGCACGCCTCGAGATAGCTCATCAGATCGTCGGCGGGGACGAAATCGCGGATCTCGTGGCTGATCATCGGCGTGCGGCCCATGCCGCCACCGACATAGATCTTCGCGCCGAGTTCACCGTCGCGGACGTGCAGCCCGATGCCGATGTCGTGCAGCCGCATCGCCGCGCGATCCTCGTCCGCCGCGATCACGCAGATCTTGAACTTGCGCGGGAGGTAGGTGAATTCGGGGTGGAACGTGCTCCACTGACGGATCAGCTCGGCCCAGGGGCGCGGATCGGCGACCTCGTCCGCGGCGGCGCCGGCGAACTGGTCGGAACTGATGTTGCGGATGCAGTTGCCCGACGTCTGGATGGCATGCATCTGGACCGTCGACAGCTCTTGGAGGATGTCCGGGGTCTGGTCGAGCTGGATCCAGTTAAACTGGATGTTCTGCCGCGTCGTGAAATGCCCGTAGCCGCGATCATATTTGCGCGCGATGTGGCCGAGCATCCGCATCTGCCGTCCGTCGAGCGTGCCATAGGGCACCGCGACGCGCAGCATATAGGCATGCAGCTGGAGATACAGGCCGTTCATCAGGCGCAGCGGCTTGAACTGGTCCTCGGTCAGCTCGCCCGAGAGGCGGCGGCGGACCTGGTCGCGGAACTCGTCGACGCGCTGGTCGACGATGGCCTGGTCGTATTCGTCGTACTTATACATGGGGGGTTCCCGGTAGAATTTGGTTCACGCGGAGCCTGTCCTGAGCGAAGCCGAAGGGGCGCGATGGCGCGAAGAGATTCAGAAGAATTTTGTTCACGCGGAGGCGCGGAGGCGCGGAGGAGAAAGACGAGGAAGTAACTCCCGCGCCAGCGGGCATCGAATCTGCCTCAATCAGCGAGTGTGAGGGCCGCTGCGCGGCAAGGGAGACACCTCCGCGCCTCCGCGCCTCCGCGCGAACCACCTTCTCACTGCTCTCTTCGCGCCTTCGCGCCATCGCGTGAATCATATAACCCAACTCCCCGCAGCCGGATCGGCCGGCTTGAGCGTAAGGTCGGGCCGCATAGTCGGACCCAAGGCGCGAATGCGATCCTTGATGTGCGCAGGGCGGGGGCCGTCTGCCGTCGCGGTCGCCTCGATCAGATAGGGACGTTGACGCGGCGTGCGCCTTCCTCCGCCTGGAGGATCGATTCACCCGCGACGCCGACATCGGCCGCATCCTCGATGTGACGCGACCAGCCGTCGCCGGTCCACCAGATCACGTCGCCGGTGGGAAGGTCGTTTCCGGTCAGGAGCTTCATGCGGCGGCCTCTGCAATTCGTGCCCAGCGGGCGAGCTTGTCCTGCGCGTCGGAGAGTTCGACGACCTCGCCGACGACGATGATCGCGGGGCTCTTTACCGCCTCGCGCTGCACCATCGGGCCGAGATCGGCGAGCAGGGTCCGCATCGCACGGCTGCCCGATAGCGTGCCGCGCTCGAGCACCGCAACCGGCATGTCGGGCGCGACGCCATCGGCCATCAGCTTGTCGGCGATATCGGTCGCGGTCGCGATCCCCATGTAGATGACGAGCGTACGGCCCTGGCCGGCGAGCCCCGACCAGTCCTGTTCGGTCAGACCCTTGCACTGGCCCGCGACGAAGCTGACCGCGCTCGAATGATCGCGGTGAGTGAGCGGGAGCATCGCCTCGGCCGCGCAACCCAGTGCTGCGGAGACGCCGGGGATCACCTCGACCGGCAGGCCCGCCGCACGTACCGCCTCGACCTCCTCGCCGCCGCGACCGAACACGAACGGATCGCCGCCCTTCAGCCGGACGACGATCGCGCCGGTCTTCACATGCGCGATGATCAGCGCGTTGATCGCCTCCTGCGGCAGCGTGTGGCGCGCGCGCTGCTTGGCGACCGAGATGCGCTGGGCGGCAGGCGGCGCGATGTCGAGCACGCGCGGATCGATCAGCCCGTCATGGACGACGACGTCGCAATCTCGAGCGCGGCGACCGCACGCACGGTCAGCAGCCCGGGATCGCCGGGCCCCGCCCCGACGAGGATGACGCGCCCGCGGGCACCGGGGTCTAGCAAGCTTACCATGTCAGGAAGATGGGCTCTGGGCGGGCGATTGGCGAGCCCAGCATTATTTGCCCCGGGGCTAGTCCTGCTTTCCCACGCGGCGCGGGTGCCATCGCCGGAAACGTGCGCAGGCCCCGGTCACGGGCTGGTGGCGGTGGAATCCGCGCGATAGGAAGGCGCGACAACCGGGTAACCCGGACGCGATGGGGAACTTCGATAATGCGCCTGACCTGCCTTGCCGCCATGTTGCTGGCGACCACCTTCATCGGCGCGGTGCCGGTGTCGAGCCAGGCGCTGCCGCCGCCCGCGCCGATCGCCGGCGACGGCCCCGAGGATGCGAAGCTCAAGCAGCTTTTCTATGCCAGCGACGAGCGCGATCTGAAGAATGATCCGCTGCAGGCCATTTTCCGCGGCGACATGCGCTATGCCGATCGTTTCGGCGAATATCTGACCGATGCGCGCACAGCGCAGGACAAGCGCAACGTCGAGCAGGACCTGGCTGCGATCGCCGCGATCGACCGCAGCAAGCTGACCCGCGTCGACCAGATTGCCTATGACGTGTTCCGCAACGGCCGCGAGGTCGCGCTGCGCGGGTTCGCGCCGAACCTGGTCGCGATCGACCGGTTGCTGCCGCTCAGCCATTTCGGCGGGTTCCAGACCTTCTATCCCGATTTCGCGTCGGGCAAGGGTGGCGCGCCGTTCAAGACGGTCGCGGATTACGAGAATAATCTGCGGCGCAATGCGGGCTATGCCGCGGTCTATGACCGGGCGATCGCGCGGTTCCGCGAGGGCATGGCGAAGGGCGTGACCCAGCCCAAGCTGGTCGTGCGCAACATGATCGGCCAGTTCGACAATCTGATCGCCGAGGGTGTCGAGAAATCGACCATCTACGCCCCGGTGACGATGTTCCCCGCGTCGATCCCTACGGCCGACCGCACGCGCCTGACCGCGGCCTATGCCAAGCAGGTGCGCGAGGTGATCAATCCCGCGCATGTCCGGATGCGCGATTTCCTCGCCAACGAATATCTCGCCAAGCCCGCGACACGGTCGGGCTGTCGGCGCTGCCGGGCGGGGCCGCGCTTTATGCCCAGCGGATCGAGGACAGCACGACGCTGCCGCTAGAGCCCGAGGCGGTGCATCAGCTCGGCCTGTCCGAGGTCGCGCGGATCACGCAGGCGATGGAGGCGCAGAAGGCCGCGGTCGGGTTCAAGGGCACGCTCGCCGCCTTCTTCGACCATCTGCGCACCGATCCTCGCTTCCAGCCCAAGTCGGCGGCGGCGGTGCGCGAGGGCTATGAGGAGATCGGCAAACGGGTCAACGCGCGCATCGCGACGCAATTCTCGCTGGTGCCCAAAAGTCCGCTCGAGATCCGCGCGGTGCCCGATTTCCGGGCGAAGACCGATGCGGCGGGGTCGTATCAGCAGGGGACCCCCGACGGCACGCGGCCGGGGATCTTCTACTACAACACCTATGACCTGCCGACGCGGTATCTGTGGGGGATGGAGACGCTCTACCTGCACGAGGCGGTGCCGGGCCATCATTACCAGATCAGCCTCGCGCAGGAGAATGTCGCGCTCCCCGCGTTCATCCGGTTCGGCGGCAACACCGCCTATGTCGAGGGCTGGGCGCTCTATGCCGAGACCTTGTGGAAGGAACTGGGCGTCGAAAGCGATCCCTATCAGCGGATGGGCGGCCTGAACGACGAGATGCTGCGCGCGATGCGGCTGGTCGTCGATACCGGCATCCACGCCAAGGGGTGGAGCCGCGACCAGGCGATCGCCTATATGCTCGCCAATTCGCCGATGGGGCGGACCGACGCGACCGCCGAGGTCGAGCGGTACATCTCTATTCCCGGCCAGGCGCTGGCGTACAAGATCGGCCAGCTGACGATCCTCAGGATGAAGGCCAAGGCGCAGGCGGCGCAGGGCGCCGCGTTCGATCCGCGCGCCTTCCATGCGCAGGTGCTCGATACGGGGGCACTGCCGATGCCGGTGCTGGAGAAGAAGATCGACGACTGGCTGGGCGGGGCGAAGTAAGCCCCATGATCCTCCCCCTGGCGGGGGAGGATTTCAGTGCGGCTTTAGGCCCGCTACCCGCCTCAGCCGTCGCGCAGGCCGATGCCGATGCTGGCCCGCGCGCTTTCGGATTCGCTGCTGACGACCGGATAGGCGCAATAGTCGGCGGCGTAATAGGCGCTGGGGCGGTGGTTGCCCGACCAGCCGACGCCGCCGAACGGCGCGCCCGATGAGGCACCGTTGGTGGGCTTGTTCCAGTTGACGATCCCGGCGCGGATATTGGCCCAGAACCGGTCGTAGAGCGCGGGCGTCTGGCTGATCAGCGCGGCGGACAGGCCATAGCGGGTGTTGTTCGCCTCGGCGATCGCGGCGTCGAAATCATCGGTGCGGAAGACCTGCAGGATCGGCCCGAACAGCTCGAGATCGGGGCGCTCCGCCATGTCGGTGACGTCGATCATCGCCGGGCGCAGGAAGGGCAGCGTATCGACCGGGCGTTCGAGATGCCGGATCGGCCGGCCGCCGCGCATCAGCAGCTCGAGAAAGCTCTCGGTCAGCTGGTCCGCCGCCTGGTTGTCGATCACCGGGCCCATGAACGGCGCCGGGTTCGCATGCGGCTCGTCGACGATGATCCGCGCAATCATCCGCTCGATCGTGTCGAGCAGCGGCTGGGCGAGCCGTTCCTGGACGATCAGCCGGCGCGCGGCGGTGCAGCGCTGGCCGGCGGTGGTGAAGGCGGACTGGACGACGAGCACCGCCGCGGTGTGCAGGTCCGGCGTGTCCCAGACCATGATCGGGTTGTTGCCGCCCATTTCGAGCGCGAGGATCTTCTCGGGCTTCTCGGCAAAGGCGCGGTTGAGCGCGAGGCCGGTCTGGGCCGAACCGGTGAAGAGCAGGCCGTCGATATCGGGATGCGCGGCCAGCGCCTTGCCCTCCGCGGGGCCGCCGACGAGCAGCCGGATACAGTCCTCGGGCACACCCGCGGCGCGGTAGCACTCGACGAGGAACGCGCCCGATGCGGGGGTCTTTTCGGACGGCTTGAAGACGACCGCGTTGCCGGCGATCAGGGCGGGGACGATGTGGCCGTTGGGGAGATGTGCCGGGAAGTTATAGGGGCCGAGCACCGCGAGCACGCCGTGCGGCTTATGGCGCAGCGCGACGCGGCTGTTCATCGGCGCCTCCATCCGGCGCTGCGCAGTGCGTTCGGCATAGGCGCTGACCGAGATGTCGACCTTGGCGATCACCGTCTCGACCTCGCCGCGCGCTTCCCAGATCGGCTTGCCCGTCTCGCGCGCGATCAGGTCGGTGAACGCGTCGTTGCGCTGGCGGACGACATTGGCGAACCGGCGCATCGTCTCGATCCGGAACGCGAGCGGCTTGGAGGCCCAGCCGGCCCAGCCCGACCGCGCGGTCGCCACTTCGGTATCGACATCCCCGATCGGTGACGCCACAACAGCGTACCGGTTGCGGGTTCGTAGGAGAGGATCTCATCGGCCATATCGGGCTCTTGCCCCAATTTTAGAAGAGTTTCCACCACCCGCCGCACCGTCGGCCGCGGCACCCGCGTTCAGGCAAGCGCCTCGCCCATCGCCCGGATCGCCGCGACCTTCGCAGTAAGACGGCTCCAGTCGTCGCGTCGGCGATCGGCGCCCAGATCGATTCCACCTCGTCGATCAGCAGGCTGCACGGCGTGCCCGACCAATAGGGATGGCTGCGATCCTTGCGCGCTGCATAGCCGCCGAGCGCGGCGCGGACCTCGTCCCATTCGGGACCGTAGCTTGCGGGCAGCTCGCCGCCGAAGGCATCGAAGAAGAACCGGTCGATACCCGTCCCGCTGGTCCGCAGCGCGCGTTCGATCGCCTGGACGAGCGCGCGGTCACTGTCCGGATCGCGCGGGCGGACGCCCAGCCGCCACAGGATCGCCGCGCCCACTTCGGTCTGATAGGCGGGGCCGAAACCGTCGAGCGCGGCGATCAGCGGATCGCTCTCGGCGATCGTGCGCAGCGATACCGCGAGCTGCATCACGTCCCAGTGGATCGCCTCGGGCTGGCGACCAAAGGCGTACAGCCCCTGATGATCAAAATAGGCGGCGGTAAAGCCCGGGTCCCAGGTCGGCGCGAACCGCCACGGGCCATAGTCGAAGCTTTCGCCGGTGACGTTGATGTTGTCCGAATTGAGCACGCCGTGGACGAAGCCCGCGGCCATGTAGCGCGCCGCGAGCCGCGCGGTCCGCGCGACGACGAGCGCGAGGAGGCGGACCGGATCGTCGCCTTCCCCGTTCCCGTCCTCGTCGAACAGGTTGCGCAGCGTATAGCCGACCAGCCGGCGTAGGGCGCCGTCGTCGCGATGATAGGCGAGGCGCTGGAACGTGCCGATCCGGACATGGCTGTGGCTGAGCCGGACCATGACCGCGGAGCGGGTCGGGCTCGGCTCGTCGCCGCGCTGCAGGTCTTCGCCCGTCTCGATAAGCGAGAGCGTGCGCGAGGTCGGGACGTTCAGCGCCTCGAGCATCTCGGTCGCGAGGATCTCGCGAACGCCACCTTTCAGCGTGAGCCGACCATCGCCCGCGCGGCTCCACGGCGTCTGCCCCGAGCCCTTGGTGCCGAGATCCATCAGGCGGCCGCGATCGTCGCGCATCTGGGCAAAGGTGAAACCGCGACCGTCGCCCAGATCGGGATTGTAATTGCGGAACTGATGACCGTGATAGCGCAACGCTAGCGGGCCGGGCAGCGTGTCCGGCAACGGCGCGAACCGGCCGAAATGGCGGGTCCATTCGTCGTCGTCGAGCGCCGCCAGACCGACCTGTGCGGCGGCGCGATCGTTGCGGAAGCGGAGCTGGGTGCGGGGGAAATCGGCCGCCGCGACCGGATCGAAGAACGGGTCGCCCAGGTCGAGCAACGTGGTTTCGGGGCGATAGGCGGGGAAGGCTTGCGGGTCGATGGGCATGCGGCGATATGGTGGCCGCTACCCGAAGGACGCAACCATGGCCGCTTACGAAAACCTCTATTGGTGGTCCAGGGACGGGCTGCGGCTGCACGCACGCGACTATCCGGGCGGCGGCGATGGCCGTCCGCCGATCCTGTGCCTGCCGGGGCTGACACGCAACGCGCGCGATTTCGATGCGCTCGCGGCGCGGCTGGCGGGACGCTGGCGGCTGATCGGGATCGATTTCCGCGGGCGCGGCGAGAGCGCCTATGCCAAGGATCCGATGTCCTATGTCCCGCTGACCTATGTCCAGGATGTCGAGGCGTTGCTGGCCGAGCATGGCATCGACCGTTTCGTCGCGTTCGGGACGTCGCTCGGCGGGATCGTCACGATGCTGATGGCGGGGCCGGCGCGCGGGCGAATCGCAGCCGCTTTGCTCAACGATGTCGGACCCGAGATCGACGCGCAGGGCCTGTCGCGGATCCGCGGCTATGTCGGCAAGGCGAGCGTCTTTCCGACCTGGATGCATGCCGCGCGCTGTGTGTCGGAGAGCAATGCCGACGTCTATCCCGACTGGACGATCGAGGACTGGCTGGCGATGGCCAAGCGCATCTACCGGCTGAACAGCTCGGGCCGGATCGTGCTCGATTACGACCTGAAGATCGCCGAACCGTTCCGCGTGCCGGGCAGCGAGGCCGGGCCGGACATGTGGCAGGCGCTGGCGGGCCTGCGCGAGATCCCGACGCTGATCGTGCGCGGTGGCCGGTCCGACCTGTTGTCCGCCGCGATCGCGGACAGGATGGTCGCATCGCTCGACCGCGCGACGCTCGTCACCGTGCCCGGGGTCGGTCATGCCCCAACGCTGAGCGAGCCGATCGTCCAGGCGCCGATCGACGAGCTGCTGGCGCAGGTGCTTGAGGGGGATGCTGTCCGCGCCTAGGGGACGGGGACGGGGCGTCGCAGCGACGCCTCGTCCCGCCTGCTCGATGACCGGAACAGCTTATGACCGCACCTGCCGACCTTCATGTGAATCATCGCTCCCTCGAGGGTCGACGCGCGATCATCACGGGAGGGACGACGGGCATCGGCCGGGCGATCGCGGTGCTGCTCGCGGCGGGGGGCGCCAAAGTCTATATCTGCGGTCACGATGCGGGTCATCTCGAGGACGCGCTCGTTTGCATCCGCGAGGTTGGCGAAGGCGACGGGATGGTCACCGAGCTTGCCGATCCGGACAAGGTCCGCGCCTTTTTCGATGCCGGCGAGGCGTATCTGGGCGGGTTCGACATCACCGTCGTCAACGCCTCGATCGCTGCGGGCGGGCTGACGCAGATGGACGAAGACGCGCTGCGCTACGCGATCGCGGTCAATTTCACCGCCTATCTGCTCAGCGCGCATCACGCCGCGCACCGGATGACGCCGATCGGCGACCTCGTCCTCATCGGGTCGCTCAGCGCGCATATCCTCGGGCCGAGCTCGACCGTCTATGCGGGCATCAAAGCGGGTATCGCCGGTTTCGCCGAGGCGCTGCGCCGCGAGCTGGGGCCCAAGGGGATCCGGGTGTCGCTGATCGAGCCCGGCAAGGTCGGCTCCAACATGCAATATCCCGACGTGCCCGACGAAAAGCAGCGGGAAATGATCGCGGCGGAGCAGATGCTGCGCGGCGAGGACATCGCTGCGGGCGTCGAGTTCCTGCTGACGCAGCCGACGCGCAGTGTGATCCAGCAGCTCGTCATCGTGCCCCGCGCGTTGGAGGGGGAATAGCGACACCGCTCACCCGTCCCGTTCGTGCTGAGCGAAGTCGAAGCACCTCCGCTCGGGGCATGCCCTTCGACTTCGCTCAGGGCGAACGGGCATGGTGCGGGGCGGCCAAACAACCAGAATTTAGGAGAATAGCATGTTCGATCAGCTCGTCTTCACTCCCGCCGACATCGACCTGTCGCGCTCGCCGCTGGCGGGCAAGGTCGGGGCCGAGACCTATGTGCTCGGTGCGTTCAATCCGGGGATGACGCGGCTGGCGAACGGCAATCTGCTGCTGATGGTGCGCGTGGCCGAGGCGTTGCGCGAGCCGCTCAAGGGCGGGAATGTCCATGCGATCCGCTGGCAGGACGGCGCCTATCTGCGCGATGCGTGGCCGTTGCAGATGGTCGACACCAAGGATCCGCGCAAATTCCTGATCCCCGGCGGCGGATGGAAGGTGATGGCGCTGACCTCGCTGTCCTGGCTGCTACCGGTCGAGCTCGACGCGGAGGGCCGTTCGGTCGTCGCGGTCCATTACGACAAGGCGATCGCGCCGCGCACGCCCTATCAATGCTACGGCGTCGAGGATGCCCGAATCTCGAAGGTCGGCGACCGCTATCTGATGACGACCTGTTCGGTCAGCCCGGAACGGCATTCGACCACGCTTTATTCGTCCGCCGATGCGCTCGACTGGCAGCTCGAGGGGATCGTGCTCGATCACCAGAACAAGGACATGCTGATCTTCGAAGGGCTGATCGGCGGGCAATATTGGGCGCAGACGCGGCCGCTCGGCGATCTGTACTTCGCCTATCCGCCGGGCAGCGAATGGCGCGCCGGGCCGTCGATCAACCTGTCGCGCTCGCCCGATGCGCTCCACTGGAAGCCGCATGACAAGCCCGGCATCCGCCCTCACGCCGCCACGGTCTCGACCGCGCGGATGGGCGGCGGGACACCACCGATCCTGACCGATCGCGGCTGGCTGAGCCTGTGGCACGGCGTCGAGCCGTCGGGCGTGGTCGGCATCTACCGCACCTATTGGTCGATCCTCGACAAGGGCGACCCGTCGATCACGATCGCGACCCAGCACGCGCCGCTGCTCGAGGCGAACCCCGCGCTGACCGAACCGCTCAAGGACCAGATGTACGTCGACAATGTCGTCTTCACGACGGGCATTGCGGACGCGGGCGACTTCTACGTGGTGGCGAGCGGCGAGGCGGACCTGGCGTGCCGGATCACCCACATCGCGAAGACTGCGTTCGACCCGCCCGCCTGATGCGGTTCGTGGCGTATTTTGGTGGGGAGCGGACCTTACCTCTCCAAGGCTGACACAAGACTGGTGAAAGCATCTACGTTCGCTTTCTGATGCGAAAGCACCCCGGCAGTAATATCCTGCGTAGTGCCATCCGGCATGACAAGCTGTGCCTTCACTCCGCCGTTACTGAAGAGATCGACCTGTCGCAGAGATTCTTTGCGCTGCTCGTTCGCCCATTTGATCAAGTCATCCAGTGTTTTCACCGTCCGCCCCCCTCCGTTGTCGGCATCATAGCACGGCATGAAATTATGCTTCTAGTGTCCGCAAGTGGGCGGAAGCTGACAGCAATCCAGCGCGCCTGCTCCCTTGAAACCCCGGCGGGAAATCGGCATCGCGTCGGGCATGGCCGCACCCGTCAACATCCTGCATCTCCACTCCTCGTTCGACCTCGGCGGGAAGGAGGCGCGGGCGGTGCGGTTGATGAATGCGTTCGGCGATCGCGCCAAGCATACCATCGTGTCGGGCGTGCCCGATGCGCTGGGCGCGCAGGCGTCGATCGCCAAGGGGATCCGCTACGAGATCGCGCAGAACCCGCCGCCGCTGACGGGCAAGCCGTCGGTCGCGCGCTACGAGGCGATCGCGCAATATATGCGGCGGTTCGACCTGGTGCTGAGCTATAACTGGGGGGCGATCGACGGGGCGATGGCGCGCCGCGCGTTCGGCAAGGGCGCACCGCCGCTGGTCCACCACGAGGACGGGTTCAACGCCGACGAGGCGGGCGGGCTGAAGATCGAGCGCAACATCTATCGCCGGCTCGCGCTGGGTGCGGCACATGCGCTGGCGGTCCCGTCCGAGGTACTCGAGGCGATCGCGCTGAAGACCTGGAAACAGCCGCGCGAGCGGGTGCACCGGATCGTGAACGGCATCGGCACCGCCTATTATGCGCAGAAGCCCGAACCCAAGGCGATCCCGGGGTTCGTGCCGAAGGCGAAGGAGGTCGTCATCGGCGCGCTGGCGGGTCTGCGCGAGGTGAAGGACCTCACCGCACTGGTGCGTGCGGTCGGCGGCGTGTCGGGGCGGGTGCGGCTGGTGATCGTCGGCGAAGGACCCGAACGCGCGCGGATCGCGCAGGCGGCCGCCGCGATGGGGATGGCCGACACGCTCGTCCTGCCGGGATTTCTCGATCGGCCCTATCGTTATATCGGGCATTTCGACATCCTCGCTCTGTCGTCGCGCAGCGAGCAGTTTCCGATTTCGGTGGTCGAGGCGATGGCCGCCGGCCTGCCGATCGCGAGCTATCCGGTCGGCGACGTCGCGCGGATGGTCGCGCCCGAAAACCTGCCGTTCATCACCGAGGCGCCGAGCGAGGTGCGGCTGCGCGATGCGTTGCAGGCGCTGGTCGCGGATCCCGCGCTGCGCGCGTCGATCGGGGCGGCGAATCAGCGGCGCGCGCGGGCCGAATTCGACGAATCGGTGATGATCGCGCGCTACCGTGCGCTGTACGAAGAGGCGCTCGGCAGACCCGGCGCGCTAACCTAGGTCTTAATTTGCTCGCACGCTGCGTCCTTGCGATATAGGGGGCCGTATTTTCCGGGAGAGGTGACGTCGTGTTCAAGGGCCTGAAGCCTATCGTCTATAACGGTCGCGAAGTGTGGCCGCTGGTGGAAGGCGGCAAGGGAGTCGCGGCGACCAACCATGCGTCGGCCGGAGCCTGGGCCGCCGCGGGTGGCATCGGCACGGTTTCTGCCGTGAATGCCGATAGTTACGATCCAGAGGGCAAGATCATCCCGCAGGTCTATGCCGCGCTGACGCGGCGTGACCGGCATGAGGAGCTGGTCCAGTATGCGATCGACGGTGCGGTCCAGCAGGTCGAGCGCGCCTATGAGATCGCCGACGGCAAGGGCGCGATCAACATCAACGTGCTGTGGGAAATGGGCGGCGCGCAGCGGATCCTGCACGGCGTGCTCGAGCGGACGCGCGGCAAGGTGGCGGGCGTCACCTGTGGCGCAGGCATGCCCTACAAGCTCAGCGAGATCACCGCGTCCTACGGCGTCAGCTACCTGCCGATCGTCAGTTCGGGGCGGGCGTTCCGTGCGCTGTGGAAGCGCGCCTATTCGAAGGCGGCACAGTGGCTGGCGGCAGTCGTGTACGAGGATCCTTGGCTCGCGGGCGGGCATAACGGCCTGTCGAATGCCGAGGATCCGCTGAAGCCGCAGGATCCCTATCCTCGCGTGAAGGAACTGCGCGACGTGATGCGCGAGGGCGGTATTTCGGACGATGTGCCGATCGTGATGGCGGGCGGCGTCTGGTATCTGCGCGACTGGAACGACTGGATCGACAATCCCGAACTCGGCACGATCGCGTTCCAGTTCGGTACCCGCCCGCTGCTGACGCGCGAAAGCCCGATCCCGCAGGGGTGGAAGGACGCGCTGACGAAGATCGAGGAAGGCGATGTGCTGCTGCACAAATTCTCGCCGACCGGTTTCTATTCCTCGGCGGTGCGCAACCCGTTTCTGCGTAGCCTCGAGGCGCGGTCCGAACGCCAGATCGCGTTCTCGACGCAGGAGGCGGGCGACCACATCTTCCAGCTCGACGTCGGCGTGAAGGGCAAGAATTTCTGGGTAACGCGCAACGACCTGCTGCGCGCACGCCAGTGGTTCGGCGAAGGCTATACCGACGCGCTCAAGACCCCGGACAACACGCTCGTCTTCGTCGGCCCCGAGGAGAAGGGCATGATCCGCAAGGACCAGGCCGACTGCATGGGCTGCCTGTCGCAATGCTCCTTCTCGAGCTGGGCGGATACCGAGACCAACTCGACGGGGCGGCTCGCCGACCCGCGCAGCTTCTGCATCCAGAAGACGCTGCAGGATATCGCGCATGGCGGCGACATCGACCAGAACCTGATGTTCGCCGGCCATGCGGCGTATAACTTCAAGAAGGACCCGTTCTATTCCAACGGGTTCGTGCCGAGCGTCGGGCAGCTGGTCGATCGGATCCTGACCGGCGACTGAGCCGGTCAGGCTAGGGGGGCAAAGGCATGACGCTGCATGCGTGGACGGTGTTCCTAGTCGCGGTGATCCTGTTGTGCGGCACGCCGGGGCCGAACATGCTGCACGTCATGACGCGCAGCATGACCTTCGGCGCGCGGCGCAGCCTGGCGGCGATGGCGGGGTGCCTGACCGCGCTGGTCCTCGTCCTCGCGGCATCGGCGGCGGGCGTCGCGGCTTTGCTGACTGCCTGGCCGCGGGTGTTTGATGCGCTGCGCTATGCCGGCGTCGCCTATCTGATCGTGCTGGGGATCAAGGCGTGGCGCAGTGCGGGCGGGCCAGTCGATCTGGGCGCCGACACGCTGCCGCGCACGATGTCGGCCGCACGACTGTTCCGCGGCGGGTTCGTGATCGGGATCAGCAATCCCAAGCTGCTGCTGTTCGCCGCCGCCTTCCTGCCGCAGTTCGTCAACCGCGCCGCGCCGCAGGGGCCGCAGTTCGCGATCCTCGTCGTCACCTTCGCGGTGGTCGAAAGCCTCTGGTATGCGGTCTATGCGATGAGCGGGCGGACGCTGGCGCGGCATCTGACGCGACCGGCACTGCGGCGCGCCTTCGACCGGGCGACGGGGGCGGTGTTCGTCGGCTTCGGTCTCGCGCTGCTCGGAACGCGCGTCTGACGCGGCGGCTGAGGTTGCCGATTGGCGGGATAGCGCGCATACCGTGCGCATTGCGGCGCTTCATTCGGGCAAGCCACGACTGAGAGACGTATCGCGCTCCCGCTCCTGCCGGGATTATCAGATGACCACCACGCCCAGCGCCGATGTTGCGCCCATTTCGCGTGCGATGAACGTACGCGTCACCGAGGCCCAGGCCGTCGCGATGTGCGCCAAGCACAAGGCCGAGATCAGCGCGATAGAATCGCTGCCGTCGGGGGGGACACGGATCGTCCTGATGAACATTGCGGATGCCGCGACCGTCGCCAAGGCGTTCGGGTCGAAGGTCCTGACGGGCACCGTCCAGCGGACCGGCTGGATCCGCGCACGGTGATTTGAGGGGCGACGCGCGGACCTTCAGGCCCGCGCGCGCCAGACGTTTCAGTCAGCGACCGTGCCGACCACCGCACCGCCGGCACCACCGACCGCTGCGCCCTTTTCGACACTACCGCCCGTCGCCGCGGCGACACCCGCACCGCCCGCAGCACCGATGCCTGCGCCCTTGAGCGTCGAGCAGGCGCTCATCGACACGGCGGACGCGATCAGCAGCGCGGAAACAGCAATCTTCTTCATGGGATACTCCTCTTTCTCTCCGGGGGTATCCAACAAATGCCGCACTGCGGAATCGGTTCCGGGCACAGGCGCGGGGACGGGTGAGGGACAGTCAGGCCCAGCCTTCGAGCACCTGATCGGGCGGGCGGTGGCCATCGGCCCACATCCGGATGTTCTGGATCACCTTCTCGCCTGTCGCGATCCGCCCCTCGAACGTCGCCGATCCCATGTGCGGGAGCATCACGACGTTATCGAGCGCGAGCAGCCGCGGATCGATCTGCGGCTCGTGGCGCCAGACATCGAGCCCGGCACCGGCGAGCCGGCCCGCCTCGAGCGCGTCGACCAGCGCGGTCTCGTCGACCACGCCGCCGCGCGAGGCGTTGATGAGGAAGACGTGCGGGCGCATCAGCGCGATCCGGCGCGCGTCGATCATGTCCCGGCTGTCGGCGTTCAGCGGGGTGTGGATCGTCACGATGTCGACTGCGCCGAGCAGCTCGTCGAGCGAGGGGTGCCACGTCGCCCCGAGCGCCTGTTCGAGTGCGACGGGGAGGCGGCGGCGATTGTTATAGTGGATCGAGAGGCCGAATGCGGCGGCACGGCGCGCGACCGCCTGTCCGATCCGGCCCATCCCGACGATGCCGAGTGCCTTGCCGCCGATCCGGTGGCCCAGCATCCCGCCGGGGCTCCAGCCGGTCCATGCGCCCGAACGGACGAGCTTCTCGCCCTCCGCCAGCCGCCGCGGCACCGACAGGATCAACGCCATCGTCATGTCCGCGGTGTCTTCGGTCAGCACCCCCGGCGTGTTGGTGACGATGATCCCGCGCGCACGCGCCGCCTTCAGGTCGATATGGTTCACGCCCGCGCCGTAATTGGCGATCAGGCGAAGGCGATCGCCCGCGCCGGCGATCAGCGCGGCGTCGATATCGTCGGTCACGGTCGGGACCAGCACGTCGCAATCGGCCATCGCGGCGGCCAACTGGTCGCGGCTGAGCTTGGCATCGCCGTGGTTGTTGGTCGTGTCGAACAGCGCCGCCATACGGTCCATGACCGCATCGGCGAGTTCGCGCGTGACGACCACCTTGGGGTTGGGGCAGCGCCGGGTGTCGGGCCGGCTATCGGGGCGTGGATCGGGCATGACTGTGGCTTGGCGAACGTCATCCACGGCGTCAACGATGGAGCGGCAAAACCGCGCTGCCATCCGTGGAACGGCGGCGCGCACGCTTAGCAGTTGAAACCGCCGCCGCGGTGGCGATAGAGCTTGGCCGGACACGAACCGCGTCGGCAACAGGACATCAGCATGCGCATTCTCGCCTTCGGGCTCGCCGCCCTCGTCACGGCGGCGCTGGGCACCGAGCCTGCCGCCGCCGCGGATCCGGTGCGCAAACTCCCTTATTATGCCTCGATCTCGGCGGGGCGCGCGCGGTTGCGGACCGGCCCGGCACGCGCCTATCCCGCCAGCTGGCTGTATCAGCGTGCGACCTGCCCGTGCGCGTGATCGCGATCCACAAGGAATGGCGCAAGATCGCCGATCCGGACGGCACCGAAGGCTGGATGCAGGCCAATCTGATGAGCAGCACGCGCACCGCGATCGTACGCGGCACCACCCCGATCGCGATCCTCGACCGCCCGAGCGAAAGCGGACGCCTGCAATGGCGCGCGGCCCCCGGCGTCGTCGGTCGGCTGAGCCAGTGCGGCAATGGGTGGTGCAAGATGGACATCAAGGGACAGGCCGGTTTCGTGCGCGTCGACGCGCTGTGGGGAGTCGACGCGGACGAAGCGCTGCCCTGAGCGATGACGCGCCGTCGCATCCGGATCGCGTCATGCGGATAGAGCGCGACGATCTGACGCGCGACGCGGTCGTCGATCTGGTCGCGCTGCACCAGCGCGCCGCGCATGCCAATTCGCCGCCGGGCTGTGTCTTTGCCCTCGACCTCGCCGGCCTGCGCGATCCGTCGGTGGTGGTGTGGTCGGCCTGGGACGGGGCGGGGGGCGAGTCGACGCTGCTCGGGATCGTCGCGATGAAGCGGCTCGACGCGGGGCATTGCGAGCTGAAATCGATGCGGACGCATCCCGACCATGTACGCCGCGGCGTCGGCGCGGCGCTGCTGGAGCATGCGATCCGCCATGCCAGAGACATGGGCGCGACCCGGATCAGCCTCGAGACCGGGAGCAACGCCGCCTATGCCGCAGCGCGCGCGCTGTACGAGCGCGCCGGCTTTGTCCGCTGTAAGCGGTTCGGGTCTTATCCGCCCTCGCGGTTCAGCCGATATTACACGCTGGATCTCTGACGGCGGTAACGTTGGCCGGGATCGGCTTGACGGCGCGGGACGTGCCCGGCACGCGCGGCGGATGATCGACGCCATGCCCGTGCCGAGCCCGATGATCGCCGCGGCGGCGCTGGGCGTGCTCGGTGCGATCGTCGGCAGCTTCATCGCTGCGCTGGTGATTCGCTGGCCGCAGGACCGGTCGGTCGTTCGCGGGCGGTCGGCGTGCGACGCATGCGGGCGGACGCTGACCGTGATCGATCTCGTCCCGCTGGTCAGTGCGCTGCTGCTGCGGGGGCGGTGTCGAAGTTGCGGCGCGCGGATCGACCCGCTGCACTGGCGAATCGAGACCTGCGGCCTGGCGATCGGCGTCGCCGCGGGACTGGTCGTGCCGGGGGCCGTCGCCCTGTGGGGCGCCGCCTTTGGCTGGCTGTTGCTGGCACTCGCCGCGCTCGATCTCGTCGCCTTCTGGTTGCCCGACCGTCTGACCCTCTTGCTGGCGCTCGGCGGCGCGGCGGGCGGCGTCACCGGACTGGCGCCAGGAGGAGCCGACCGGCTGATCGGCGGGGTCGCGGGGTTCGGCCTGCTCTGGGCGATCGCGGCAGGCTATCGTCGGATCCGTGGGCATGACGGGATGGGCGGCGGCGATCCCAAGCTGTTCGGTGCGATCGGGCTGTGGCTCGGCTGGCAGATGCTGCCCGCCGTGTTGCTGATCGCCAGCATGGTCGGGCTGGGCGCGGTGCTCACGATGCGTGTCGGCGGCAAACCCGTGACCGGGCAGACCGCGATGCCGTTCGGCGCATTGCTGGCGATCGCGGCTTATCCGGCCTGGCTCTTCATGATAGCGTCGAGCGGATGATGCTATTGCTTATCGCCGCGGCCGTGCAGGCCGCCACGCCCGCCAAGACGGTGCCCGGCGACACCACCAAGGCTCCCGCGACGCTCGGTCCGATCGGCAAGCAGTCGATGCCCGCACGGGGATGCGCGGCGTATCTCTGGTCGACGGGCGACCGAGCGCTGGTGGCGATGGCGACCGCCGACTCGGCGCGGTTGCGTCTCGCGGTCGACGGCAAGCCGGTCGATTATGCGCGCGTCGACGAGGCCGGGCCGGGTGGCTACGGCTTTGCCGGGGTCACGACCTATCGCGGTGGCGATCTGACCGTCGCGCTCGACATGACGATCGTCACGCGCGAGGATCTGGCGTCAGGCGCGATGGTGCCCAATGCGACGCTACGGCTCGAGCGGCCGGGCCGCGACACCATCGTCCTTCCGGTGGCCGGCATGATCGGCTGCGTGTGAATCGCCGGATGACGGAAACCAACCCAAGTTTCGTGCGTTGCGAGGGATTAACGGGGATGAATCGAACGCGGTCGCCCTTCGAAAGGGGATCGTGTTTCCTGTGACGAGTTCGACAAGACGGCACTATTGGCTCGCGATTGCTCTGGCGGCGACTGTGGCTGCTCCCGGCGAAGCCCAGCTGGCAAAGCCCGGTACCGCGCCAGCGAAGGGACCCGACGCACCCACCGCCGAGCAGCGAGCCGACACCGGCGTCGCCGATCCGAAGGGCAACGCCCCGATCGTTCCCGACGCGGAATTCAACCAGGCGCTGCCGCCGCTTTCGAACGACATCAACGCACCGCTCGAACCGATGGCAAGCGAGACCGCGCCCGTGACCCCCGCGACGGATGTGACCTCCGCGACAACCGCGACGGGCGCCGTATTGCCCCCCATCGGTCCCGAAGATCCCCAGCTGGTCGTGCCGCTTCCCGCACTCGCGAGCTACGACACGGCACCGCTGGCGACTGCTGCGGACATCAAGGACAAGGATGCGCCCGAGATCCGCTATGATGCGGAGATCAAGGGTCTGGCCGATGCGGGCGACGGGCTCGAGGCGCGCTACAAGGCGCTGTCCGCGCTGAAGGGCGGCGGCAAGGCGGCGAACACGACGCAGGTTTCGGCGCGCGCGAAGGAAGACGAGGCGCTGGTCGTCCGGCTTCTGAAGTCGCTCGGCTATTATGACGCGACCGCGATTTCCACGATCGAGGCGGTTCCCGAAAAGCCCGGCCGGCTGAAGGCGATCGTCAGCGCGCAGCCGGGGCGGCTCTACACGCTCGGCTCGATCGACGTGAAGACCGCGCAGACCATTCCGCCGGATCTGGTGCGGAGCCAGTTGCCGCTGAAGGTCGGCGATCCGATCCAGGCGGACCGGATCCAGGGGGCGGAGGCCAATGTCTCGCTAATGCTGCCGCAGATGGGCTATCCCTTCGTCAAGGTCGGCGAGCGCGACATCCTGCTCGACGACGAGGCGCAGGTCCCGACCGGTGCCTATACGCTGCCCGTTGATACGGGGCCGCGCGCCTCGTTCGGGCAGTTGCGCACCGAAGGCGACGCAGTGTTCGACATCGAGCATCTGAACGTCTTTCCGCGGTTCGAGGCGGGGCAGCTCTACGACAACCGGATGACCGACGATCTGCGCGACGCGCTGGTCGCGACGAGCCTGTTCCAGAGCGTCTCGGTGGTTCCGCAGCGCACCGGCAGGACCAACCCCGACGGCACCGAGCAGGTCGACCTGCTGGTCCGGCAGGAAAAGGGCCCGGCGCGCACGCTGGGCGGCAATGTCGGCTTCTCGACTGGGCAGGGCTTCCGCGCCGAGGGGACCTGGCAGCATCGCAACCTCTTCCCCTATGAGGGTGGCCTGCTCGCGTCGGTGATCGCGGGGACGCAGGAACAGGGGCTTGCGGGCACGTTCCGGCGCGCTAATGCCGGGCGTCGCGACCGCACCTTCAGCCTGACGGCGGGGGCCAATCATTCGAACTACGACGCCTATGAGGCGTTCACGACGAGCGTCGGCATCCGCTGGAGCTATGATTCGACGCCGATCTGGCAGAAGCCGATCACCTATTACTACGGCGGCGAGCTCGTCGGCACGAACGAGAGCGTCTATGACTTCGCGCAGGGGCGAAACGTCCGGCGCACCTACGGCATCGTCGCGCTGCCCGGGCAGCTGTTGTTCGACCGCTCCGACAGCCTGCTGAACCCGACCAAGGGCTTCCGCCTGCGTTTGAACGCCAGCCCCGAAACATCGGTGCAGGGCTCGGTCAAACCCTATGTCCGCGCGATGGTCGAGGGGACCTTCTACTATCCCGTGTCGAGCAGCATCGTGATCGCCGGCCGCGCCAAGGCGGGAACGATCCAGGGCGTCGCGCGCGACGATCTGGCACCCTCGCGGCGCTATTATGGCGGCGGCGGCGGATCGGTCCGCGGCTATGGCTATCAACGCCTCGGACCGTTTGATCCCAATGGCGATCCGGTTGGTGGCCGCTCGCTCAACGAGTTCGCGCTCGAGGCGCGCTACCGGTTCGGTGATTTCGGCATCGTGCCGTTCATCGACGCGGGCAACAGCTATGAGAGCAGCACGCCGAACCTGTCGAGCCTGCGCTACGGCGCGGGTATCGGCGGTCGCTTCTACACCAGCTTCGGTCCGATGCGCATCGACGTCGCGACGCCGCTGAACCCACGCGAGGGCGACGGCAAGGTCGCGCTCTACATCTCGATCGGGCAGGCATTCTGATGGCCGAAAACGGCGCACCCCCTGCCGACCAGGGACCTATCTATCAGGCTGACGACAACGTCGTCGCCCGACGGCCGCTGTGGCAGCGGATCCTCAAGGGGATCGTGATCCTGATCGTGGCGCTGATCGCACTTGTGCTGATCGTGCTGTTCGGGATCAACACCGATCCCGGTCGCCGCCTCGTCGCGGATCAGATCGGTGGCTATACGACCGCGTCCGGTCTCAACATCAAGGTCGGCCGGATCGACGGATCCATCTACGGCGCGATGACGCTCAGCGACGTCCGCGTGTCGGACCCGACCGGCGTGTTCCTCACCAGCCCGAAGCTGCGCGTCGACTGGCGCCCGTTCGCCTTTGCCAGCAACCATGTCGACGTCCGGTCGCTGACCACGCCGCTCGTCACGCTGCAACGGCGTCCGGTGCTCAAGGCGACCCCGACCGATCCCAACGCGCCGCTGCTGCCCGATCTCGATATCGACGTGAACCGGCTGGTGATCGACCGGTTCGTGATCGGCAAGCCGGTGACGGGCCAGACGCATATCCTCAAGATCGACGGTGCGGTCCATATCGCCGACAAGCGTGCACAGCTGACGACCAACGCTGCCGCGCTGACCGGCCCCGGCATTGCCGGCGGTGACAGCCTCATTCTCAAGCTCGATGCGGTGCCCGAACAGAACAAGCTCGACGTCAACGTCAAGCTGACCGCGCCCGTTGACGGCGTGGTCGCGACGATGGGGTCGCTCAAGGCACCGCTGACCGCAACGGTGGATGGACGCGGAAGCTGGGCCGCCTGGCGCGGCCGTGCGGTCGCGACGCTGGGCGGCGGCGAGCTCGCCAATCTCGACCTGACCGCGAAGAACGGTCATATCGAGGTGCGCGGCGCGACCCGCCCCGGCCTCTATCTCGAAGGACCGGTCGAGCGCCTGACCGCGCCACAGCTCGACGTGTCGATCGACACGACGCTGAACGACCGCAAGGCCGACACGCGCATGACGCTGAAGTCGGACGCGCTCGCGGTCGATGCCGGCGGCCTGATCGATCTCGCCAACAGCCGGTTCGCCAATTTCGCGGTCAATGCCAAGCTTCTGACCCCGGGGGCGATCCTGCCCAATCTGCGCGGTCGCGATGTCACCGCGCGCGTCGTCCTCGACGGGGCGTTCGCGACTCCGACGGTCGACTACAAGGTCCGGGCGGCAACGATCGCCTTTGGCGAAATGGGTGTCGAGAACCTCTATGCCGAGGGTCTTGCGCGCGTGAATGCCGACCGCATCCTCCTGCCGATCAAGGCCCGCGCGCGTCGCGTGACCGGGCTCAATGCGGCGGTTGGCGGTCTTGCGACCAACGTCGCGATCGACGGGGACTTCGCGATCTCCGGCGTCAACGTCCTGTCGGACAATCTCAAGATCCGTTCGGACAAGATCGACGCGACCGCGGTCGTCGTCGCGAACATGTCGACCGGACGCTACACCGGCGCGCTCAAGGGGCGGGTCAACAACTACCGCGTCGACGGGATCGGCATCGTCAACCTGACGCTGATGCGAAGCTAGTGCCGGGCCCCAATGGCGGGTTCGGCATCACCGGTCGCGTCGTCGCGCAGACCGCACAGATCTTCAACGAGGGCGCGCGTAGCTTCCTCGGCGGCAACGCGATCGTCCGGTCGGATATCGGGTACAGTCCCGAGGGGATCGTGACCTTCCGCAACCTCCGCATGAACGCCCCGCAATTCCGCGTGACGCGCGGCGAGGGGCGGTTCGATCCGGCCACCGGCGCGGTGCTCGTCAACGCCGATGCCTATTCGACCGTCTACGGGCCGCTGTCGGCGCGGGTCACGGGCAGCGCGACCGCGCCGGTCGTCGTCCTGCGTGCACCGCGGCCGGGCGTCGGCGTCGGGCTGGTCAATCTCCAGGCGCGGGTCGTCGGGCGCAACGGCGCCTATGCCGTCGTCGCGAGCGGCGGCACCGATTACGGCCCCTTCACCGCCGATGTGCTCGTAACGCCGGGCACCCAGCTTGCGGTCGACGTGCGCCGTGCGGTCTTCGCGGGCATCGTTGCACGCGGCCGGATCGTGCAGAGTGCGGCGGGGCCGTTCGCCGGTGCGCTGCAGTTCGCGGGGCAGGGACTGACGGGCAATGTCCGTCTCGCGAACCAGGGCGGGTATCAGCGCGCCGATGTCGCCGCGCGGGCCTATGGCGCAAAGATTCCGGGCATGGTCGATTTCACGATCGGCCGCGCGATCGTCGATGCCAGCGCCGTGCTGTATCCCAAGGCGCCCGAAGTGATCGCCGACGTCCAGATCGCCGACATGCGCTACGGCGAGGTCGTGTTGTCCGCCGCGCGCGCAAAGGTGAATTACGTCGGTGGCAAGGGCACCGCCCAGGCACTGGCGACGGGGTCGAGCGGCGTACCATTCCGCCTCGCGATGAATGCGAAGCTGAGCCCCGAGAACTATCTCGTTGCGCTCAAGGGCCAGGCGAACGGAATCGACTTCCGCACTGCCAATCCCGCGCGGATCCAGGCGACGCAGGGCGTCTATCGCCTTTCGCCGACCCGGATCGACTTTGGTCAGGGGACCGCGGCCGGCGCAGCGCGTCTTGCCGGCAGCTATGGCCGCGGGTTGAACGCACAAGCGCGGCTCGACAAGCTCGACCTGTCGGTGCTGAGCGCGCTGATGCCGAACCTCGGGATCGGCGGCACCGCGACGGGCAGCCTCGACTTCGCCCAGGCCAACAGCACTGCGGTGCCGACGGCGAACGTCCGTGCGACGGTGAGCAACTTCACCCGCACGGGGATCGCGGCGGTGTCCGATGCGGTCGACATCGTGTTCGCCGGCACGCTCAATGCCGATGGCGGGACCGGCCGCGCGCTGGTCCGGCGCGGGACGACGGTGGTGGGGCGCATGGTCGCCAATCTCCGGCCGCTGGGCGCTGGCGCGTCCTGGTCCGAACGACTGATGGCGGCACCGCTGTCGGGTGGCATCCGGTATAACGGGCCATCGGCAGTGCTGTTCAGCCTGGCCGCGCTGCCCAATCAGCAGCTGTCCGGGCCGATCGCGATCGCGGCGGACTTCTCCGGGCGTGTCCAGGCGCCGCGTCTGAACGGCATCGTGCGGGCCGATTCGCTGACCTATGACAATGAGGTCTACGGGACGCGGCTGTCGCAGATGGCGATCAACGCACGGTTCAATAACGACCGGCTTGAACTGACGCAGCTGCGGGCCCGTGCCGGCAATGGCAGTGTACAGGCCCAGGGCAGCGTCGGGCTTGCCGCGGACAGCGGCTTCCCGATCGATCTGCGCGCGACCCTCGACAATGCACAGCTTGCCAAGAGCGACGCGCTCAGTGCGACGACGACCGGGTCGGTGCGGTTCACCTATGGCCGCGATGGCGGACTGCTCAAGGGTGACCTGCAGATCCCGGAGGCGCGCTACGAGATCATCCGCCAGGGTCAGGCGGAAGTCGCCGAGCTGTCCGGTATCCGTCGCAAGAGCGAGATCCGGCCGGCCCTGCCGACCGATCGTCCGGCGCGGCCCGCGCCGCCGAGCCTGATCAAGCTCGACCTCCGGGTGCGGGCGCCGAACCAACTGTTCGTGTCCGGCATGGGTCTCGAATCGGAATGGGAGATGGACATGCGGATCACCGGCACGTCGACCGCGCCGGTCGTCACCGGTGGGCTCGACATCGTCCGCGGTACCTATTCGTTCGCGGGCAAGCGGTTCGAGGTCAATCGCGGCACGATCCGCTTCCGTGGCGGGGCGCTGACTGATCCGGACATCAACATCCAGGCGACGACGACCACGAACAACATCACCGTCGTCATCAACGTCACGGGCACCGGCCAGCGGCCGCAGATCGCCTTCACCTCGACCCCGGCGCTGCCACAGGACGAGGTGCTGAGCAGGCTGTTGTTCGGGACCAACCCCGAGAATCTCTCGGCGACCGAGGCGATCCAGCTGGCGTCTGCGCTCAATTCGCTGCGCGGATCGGGTGGCGGGCTGAACCCGCTCGGCAAGCTGCGCTCGGCGACCGGCTTCGATCGTCTGCGCGTCCTTGGCGCCGACGAGGCCAGCGGGCGTGGCACTAGCCTTGCGGCAGGCAAGTACCTGACCGACAACATCTATGTGGAGATCGTGACCGACGCGAAGGGCTTCACCTCGACCCAGCTCGAGATTGCCCTGACCAAGGCGCTCAGCCTGCTCTCGTCGGCTGGCGCGCAGGGCGGGACCAACGCCAGCGTGAAATACTCCAAGGACTATTGATCGCATCATCCCGTGGCGGCGCGAATCACGCCCGCCACGGGATCTCGCTTGATCGGTGATTTCCGCTTGCGGTCAGGCTCGCGCGTCCATTGACGTCGCGTGTGCGGGCGCGGCGATGTTGCGCGAAGGCCTGAGCCGTTCGTGAGACGATGCCGGGTGCCCGGGCTTTCCGCCGGCGACGTGGTGGTCCGTTCGGACTGATGACAGGAATGACGGCTGTCGCTGATGCATGACCCGATACGGTCTTGCAGGGCGGCTCTACGCCTGTGCCACGTGGCGGTCAGCGCACGGGGCAATGCCGTTCGCGGCGGGCCGGGGGGGCAGGCCGGGCTGGATCTTAAACTACTATAGTTGAACGTCGTTAAATTGGCCCGGTGCCGAGGAAGCCGAACCACGAAACCGCGGATCTTTCCAAAAACACCGGGCCGGCACCTGTTTACCAGGGGCGCATCGAGTCGCCATAGACGAGCGAAAGAATGAACTTCAGCACTTTTTTCTCCCTTATTCACGCCGTTTCGGACGCTTGAGAAAGTTAATCAGGCGTTAATTGAAACACAACATGGTTTATTGATCGTTAACCATGTTTACGTGTCGTAATGGGAGGCTTAACGCTATCTTCAGTATCGGCAGCTAGCGTTTCGGAGATGAATGACCGGTCGCATCTTCCTTCCGACTGCCGTTGCGACGTGCGTGAGTGCGGGTATGCGTCGACGGGGCGGTCCTATGACTGACGTCCCGGAGCACGTGACTGTGCCTTGCCTTCCGGTCGCCTATCATGGCTGGCAGTTCGTCATCCTGGCAGAAGTGGCGAATTTCGCGATGCTTCGCCGGCATGTCGGGCGGGGCCGTGCAGACACGTTGGTCGGCGACATCGCGATCCGGATCGCAGCCTTGCTGCCACAGTCGCGCACCGAAATCGCCGCCCGCGACCTGATCGACATCGCGCTGCTGGGGGATCAGCAGAGCGATCTCGATCTGGCGCTCGACCAGATCGCGCACGCCTTCACCACGCCGTTCGACATCGATGGCGAGCTCTATCATGTCGACCTGACGCTGGGCGGCGCGTCGGTCCGTGCGCCACAGCACGACGAGGTTCGCCTGGTCGAGGAAGCCGAGCTCGCGCTTGCCGATGCTCGGGTCGAGCGCGGACCGATCGCGCGCGACGTATCGGCGGCCAGCGCGTCGCTCGACCGGCTGATGCTGGCGCGCGAGTTGCACAAGGCGATCGGCGGCGACCAGCTGTTCCTCCAATATCAACCCAAGGTCCATCTGCGTCGGCAGGAGATCGTCAGTGTCGAGGCACTGGTCCGCTGGCGCCATCCGCAGCGCGGCCTTGTCCTGCCGAGCGATTTCATCCCGATCGCGGAGGAGAGCCGCGACATCGTTGCGCTCACGCTATGGACGATCGAGCAGGTGATCGGCGACCAGCGGATCCTGGCGGCGCATGGTCATGAACTGCCGATCTTCATCAATATCGCCGGCGTCTTGCTCGCCGATGCGCGTTTTGTGCGGCAGGCCTGCGAGATGATCACGTCGAGCGGCGCGCGTCTCGGTTTCGAGATCACCGAGACGTCGGTAATCCGCGATCCGGAAAGTGCGATCAGAAACCTGCAGATCTTCGCGGACATCGGCATCGTCATCGCAATCGACGATTATGGTGCCGGCCTGTCCTCGCTCGCCTATCTCAAACAGCTGCCCGCGCGCGAGCTCAAGATCGACAAGCTCTTCGTGACGCAGCTCACCAGCTCGAACCGCGACCCGCTGATCGTCCGGTCGACCATCGATCTGGCGCATGCGCTCGAGATGGAAGTTGTGGCAGAAGGGGTTGAAACCCCGGCAGCAATGGCATTGCTGTCGGTCATGGGGTGCGACATGGTGCAGGGATTCCTGATCAGCCGCCCGATCGGGCTCGATGCGCTGCTCCCGTTCCTGGCGGAGGAACGTCACCTCGCAATCGCGCAGGATGTGCGGTCGCCTTTCACGCGGGTGGCGGCCTTTCGGAAGAGCGGCTGAATGCACAGGTCGATCCGATCGCGTGTGATCGCTTGCAGCCTGGCGGTGGGCGTGATGTTGGCAGCGCCCTTTCTGACGGCCGCGGCCCCGGTCGTGAAAGTGTCCGCCGCGACATCGGCGGTACGGTTCGACGCCGCGATCGCCGACGCGAAGTCGGCGATGCAGGTCGATCCTTCCGTGGCAATCCGTAAGGCAAAGGCAGCCGAGACGATCGCCCAAGGCATCAACGATCCGGTCCGGAAGGAGAACGCGCTCGCCACCGCCTGGTGGTTGCAGGGTGAGGCATTGATCCGGGTCAACGACCCGGATCATGCCGAACTGCTCATCGCGCGGTCGCTGGCGATCGTTCAGCGGCGCGACCCCAATTCGAACCTGCACGCCAACGTCCTGCTGTCGCGGGGCGGGGTGCATGCGGCGCGCGGGCAGGTCGCCGCGTCGCTGGCCGACTACCAGAACGCGCACAACATCTTCCGCGCGCTTTCGGATAATCGCAACCGCGCAAAGGCGCTGATGTTGATTGCGGCGCTCTATGGCGACAGCAATGATGCCGAGTCGGCGCTGAAGTATCTGGGCCAAGCACTGGACACTTACGACGGCGATCCTGGTCTGCTAGTTTCAATCTATAATAACAGCGGGTCGTATCTGCAGGATCTTGGCCGTTACGATCAGTCCGCAGCGCAGTACCGCAATGCCCTGCGGCTCGCGGGGCAGATGAAAAGCCCGCTTTTGCAATCCCGTATCCAGGGAAATATTGCTAGGACGCTTCTCAAGGCTGGTAAGATCGCTGCGGCAGCGAAGGCCGTCGCGTCGAGCCAGCGCCTTACCCTGCAATCAGAAGCTGCGGTGTGGCGCGTTCAGCTCCTGCCGATCGCCGCCAAAGTTGCGTTAAAGCAGGGCAATCTGCAGCGCGCGTTGGCGCTGATTTCGGAACGTTTTGCGGGCGTCGATGTCGAAAACACCAGCTTGTCGTTTAGGGAAGCGCACCAGACAGCTTATGCAATCTACAAAGCGCTCGACCGCCCTGCAGACGCACTCGTCCATCTCGAGGCGCAGAAGCGTCTGGATGATCAGGCGACCAAGCTTGCTACCAATATGAGCACGGCTTTGCTGGCGGCACGATTCGACTTTGCGAATCAGGAACTGAAGATTTCGAAGCTGCGCGCCGACGACCTCGAGCGCAGCGTGCGGTACGAGAAGGATCGGGCGAAGACACAGCGGCTGATGTTCATCGGCGCGATCGCCGCGGTTTCGATCATCATTGGCATGCTCGCGATCGGCCTGGTGACGATCCGTCGCAGTCGCGACAAGGTCCGGGCGGCGAATGACGATCTCGCGATCACCAATGCCGCGCTTGGCAAGGCACTCGCGGCGAAGACCGAATTCCTTGCCACGACGAGCCACGAGATCCGCACGCCGCTGAACGGGATATTGGGCATGACCGAGGTGATGCTCGCGGACCCCGGCCTGGCGCCCGATGTGCGCGACCGGCTGGGCATCGTGCGCGGCGCGGGGGCGACGATGCGCGCGCTGGTCGACGACATTCTCGACATCGCCAAGATGGAAACCGGCAACCTGACGATCGAGTTCGCACCGTTCGATCTGTGCGCCACGGTGACCGATGCTGCGCAGATGTGGGAGGAGCAGGCCCGGTCGAAGGGGCTGTCGTTCACGCTCGACATGGCCGACTGCCCCGCCCGGATCATGGGCGACGCCGCGCGGGTGCGGCAGATCGTGTTCAACCTGTTGTCGAACGCGCTGAAATTCACTCGCGTGGGCGCGGTGACGGTAGCGTTGCGGACCGGCGAAGACCGGCTGTGGCTCGACGTATCCGATTCGGGCATCGGCATTCCGGCGAACAAGCTCGACGAGATCTTCGAATCCTTCCGCCAGGCGGATGCCGGAACGACGCGGCAGTTCGGCGGCACGGGCCTCGGCCTGTCGATCTGCCGCAACCTCGCGCGCGCGATGAACGGCGACGTCACGGTCACCAGCCGCGAAGGGCAGGGCGCCACGTTCACGCTCAGCCTGCCGCTGGTCCATGCGGAGGCGATCGCGCTCGGCGACCTGGGGGCCGATCAGGGAACCGGCGCGGCGACGCTGATCATCGACCGTAATCCGATCATGCGCAGCATGTTCCGGACGCTGGTGACACCGCATTGCGACACCGTCCTGACCGCCGCCTCGATCGACGAGGCTGTCATACTGCTGGCGCAGACGGTCGTCGCGAATATCGTGATCGACGATGCGACGTTGCGCGCCGGTGGCGATCCGGGGCCGGCGCTGGAGCAGCTGACGCGGGCGGCGGGTGATGCCGCGACGACGCTGTTGTGGCCCGCCGATCGGCTCAACGATCCGGCACTGCTCACGACTGCCATTACACGCATCGTTGCGAAGCCGGTATCGGGTGCGGATCTGGTCGAAGCGATCTTCGCGTCGCCGGTAGTTAAAAACAACGCAATTCCCGATCTTGTCTCGCGGGCGGCTTGATGCGTAAACGCCTAGCAATGACGGACAGTGCGCCTCTCCCGGTCGACCCGTCACGGAGGATATGTTGAACATATTGTTCATCGAGGACGATCGGATGAACCGCCGCGTGGTGGGCGACATGCTCGACGTGGCCGGCGCGACGATGGTCGAGGCGGAAAGCGCCGAGCGTGGCCTCGAAATCCTCGACGAGCAGGATTTCGAGATGGTGCTGGTCGACCTGCGCATGCCGGGCATGGATGGGATCACCGCGATCCGCCACATCCGCGCGCGGTCCGACGCCAAGGGCATGGTCCCGATCATCGTCGTGACCGCGGACGTCGCCCCCGACCTTCGCCAGCGCTGTCTTTCCGCGGGCGCCGACGATGTGATCTTCAAGCCCGTCGCGATGGATTCGCTGTTCGACGCGATCGGCCGGATTCTCGCGCGTGAGGCACAGGGCGACGGGCTGATCGGCTGATCGCAGGCCGGTCATACGGCCGCTAGAGCGTCTTTTCGTAGACCTGGTAGACCTTGTTCATGCGGCTCTCGATCGTCTCGGCGATCGAGCGCATCCCCTGATTGTCGTCGAGGATCCAGCCGATCTCGGCGCGGGTCGCGCCATAATCCTGCGAGGCGGAACGCCGGATATATTCGATCATCATGAAGGCGAGCTGGCTTGCCATGCGTGACGACTGCAGCTCCCGGACGACGCCCATCAGCGGGACGCGGACCGTCTTCACCTTTGGTTTGCGCAGCCACAGCAACAGCTTGGCCCAGCCGAACGGCAGGAGCGACCCGCGCAGTGGCTTGATCGCCTCGTTCAGGTCGGGCAGCGTGATCATGAACGCGACGGGCTTGCCGTCGACCTCGGCGATCCGGATCAGGTCGTTGAAGACGATCGGCTTGAGCTTCACCCCGACATCCTTGATCTCGGGGGGCGTCAGGGGCACGAACCCCCAGTTGCTCGACCAGGCATCGTTGAGGATGGCGAGGATGATCGCGGCCTCGTCCTCGAACCGCGACTTGTCGACCTCGCGGATGACGATCCGCGGATTCTTCTCGCCCGACTTGATGATCCGCTGGACGATCGGCGGGAATTGCCGCGTGACGTCGACCTCATAGGTCATCAGCCGCTTGACGGGGACCTGGCCCGACCGCTCGACCCAGTCGCGATATTCGGGACGCGCATGCCCCATCATGATCGTCGGCGCGTGATCATAGCCTTCGACGAGGAGCCCGGGCTCCTCCCAGATCGACATGCTGATCGGGCCGAGCATCCGCGTCATGCCCTGCGCACGCAACCAATCCTCGGCCGCGGCGAGCAAAGCCTGGAACACCGGCTCGCTTTCCGCCTCCATCAGCCCCCATTGGCCGACGCCGGGGCCAAAGCCCTGTTCGGCGGGCATGGTGAGCGCGAGCGTGTCGATATGCGCGGAGATGCGACCGACGACCCGGCCGTTCTCCTCGGCGAGGAACAGTTGCGCCTTGGCATGGCTGAACCAGCCATTCTTCTCGGGCGTGATCAGCCCGAGCGCCTCGGTCTTGAGGGGCGGGACCCAGTGCGGATCGTCGCGATAGAGGCCGAAGGGCACGTCGACAAAGACCTTGCGATCACGCTTCGTCTCGACCTTGCGGATCGTTATCGTACCGGCCATTGGCTCGCCCCTCAGCGCTTCGTCGTCAGCCGCTGCGGATATCGACGATCACGCGGTTCGTACAGCGGCTATTCCTCGGTCCGGAACAGCACCGCCTCGCCGATCAGGAAGAACAGGAGGAAGGGCGCCCAGGCGGCGAGGAACGGCGGATAGCGCCGAGATTGCCCATCGCGAGCGCGAAATTGTCCGCGACGAAATAGGCAAAGCCCAGCCCCATGCCGATCACCGCGCGGACGAACAGCTTGCCCGAGCGAGCGATGCCGAACGCCGCGACCGCGCCCAGCAGCGGCATCAGCACCGAAGACAGCGGTCCCGACAGCTTGTGCCAGAGCGATCCCTCGAGTGCCTTGGTCGGGCGCCCCGCATCGGCCAGGTCGCCGATCGCAGCCTTCAGCGCGCCGAAGGACAGGCTGTCGGCGTCGACGCTCGCGAGCGTGAACTGGTCGGGCCGGACATCGCGCCCGACGACCACCGAGCCGAGCGTGGTCAGCGTGCCACTGGCAACGTCGAACCGCGTCGCGGGGCCGATTTCCCAGCCCCCGGCGACGCGTTTGCCATTGGGGGCGCGGATGATCGAGACGAGGCTTCCGCCAGCGCGATCATAGAGCGTCACTCCCCCAAGCCGCGTGCTCGCGCCCTTGCCGCGCGTCTGGTTCACCTGGATCAGGTCGTCGCCGTCGCGCACCCAGACATTGGCGCGGTCGCCACGGTCGATCGGCATCGCGCCGTAATTGACCTTCTGCCACTGCGACAGAGTTGCGGTGGCGCGCGACACGACGCGGTCGTTGAAGCTGAAGCTGACGATCGCGACAACCAGGCTGGCGATCAGCAGCGGGGCGAGCACCTGATGCGCCGAGAGGCCCGACGCCTTGAGCGCGATGATCTCGCTGTTCTGGTTCATCGTGATCAGCGTCAGGATGGTGCCGAGCAGGACCGAGAAGGGCAGCGCGAAGGCGATGATCTGCGGTGCGCGCAGGCTGACATATTGCCAGACCTGCGCGTCGCCGTTGCCCGCCTGCGCCAGGATGTTGCCCGATTCGCTCAGCAGGTCGAGCGCCTGGAGCACGAGCACCAGCGCCGCGAGGATGCTGAACGTCCGCGTCATGAACAGCCGGCCCATATAGACCGCGACCGTGCGCGACGGAAAGATCGTGATCCTGCTCATGCCGTCTTCTCTTTGCGGCGCCCGGGCAGCCGGCTGGTGATCGCCTTGCCGATCCGGCCGACGCCGCGCTCGAGCGCACCGATCGGCTCGCCGCCGGGCACATAGGCGATGGTGTAGTACATCCACAGGATCAGCCCTGCGAACACCGTGAACGGCACCCAGAGCGCGATCAGCGGGTCGATCCGGCCAAGCTCGCCGACGTCCGCCGCATATTGGTTCACCTTGTGATAGGTGACGATCATCACGATCGACAGGAAGACGCCGAGACCGGACGTCGATCGTTTCGCGGGCACGCCGAGCGCCACCGCAAGCATCGGCAGCAGGAACATCATCGCCACCTCCGCCAGCCGGAAGTGGAATTCGGACCGGCTCGCATCGCGCAGCTCGGGCGTCGCCGCCTCATGCCCCGCACGCGCGAGTTCGGGCAGCGTGAATTCGAGGTTGCGCCCGCCGCGGACGCGGAAGCTCTCGAACTTGGGCAGGTTGATCGGCAGGTCATGGCTGCTGAAGGTCAGCACGCGCGGCGTCTTGAATTCGGGTCGTTCGTGGATCAGCGTCCCGTTGGCGAGCCGGAAGATGATGACGTTGGGATCGTCGGTCGCGAGGAAGCGTCCCTTCTCCGCGGTGACGCCGATCCAGTCGTTCTTGGGCGTCTGCGCATGGACGAAGATGCCCGACAGCTCGCGCCCCTTGTCGCGGCTCTGCTCGATCCGCAGCGTCATCCGGTCGCCCAGATGCGTGAATTCACCGACCTTGATCGACGCGCCGAGCGCGCCGGTGCGCAGCTCGAAGCGGAGCCCCTCGTAATAATAGCGGGCGATCGGCTGGAGATAGCCGACGATCAGCAGGTTCGCGATCGCCAGCACGATGGCGAACATATAGGGCACCCGCAGCAGCCGGGTATAGCTCATCCCGACGCTGCGCAGGACGTCGAGTTCCGACGTCGTCGCGAGCTTGCGGAACGCGAGCAGGATGCCGAGCAGCAGCCCGATCGGAATCCCGAGGCCGAGATATTCGGGCAGCAGATTGGCGAGCATCCGCCAGACGACGCTGATCGGTCCGCCCTCGGTCGCGACGAAATCGAACAGCCGGCGCATCCGGTCGAGCACGAGCAGCATCGCCGCGATGATCAGCGTCGAAAAGAGCGGGACCGCGATCAGCCGGGCCATGTAGCGATCGATGGATTTCATGAAGCGGGGGCTCTGCGAGCGCCTCGAACGCGAGGCGTGGGGCGGGTCTATATCAGCTTTTCGCGCGGGATATAGGGTCAGGGATATAGGGCGGACGGGGCGGGCCTGTCACGGTCTATTCGGCCGCCATCTGGCGGGGCGGGGTAGGGCGGTCGGTGCCCATCGCCGCCGCGACCGCGCGTTCCAGGCCGCTCAGCGTGAAGGGTTTGCGCAACACCTCATGCTCGCCGAACTCGCTCGTCGCGGCCTCGCCCGCAAAGCCGGTGACGAACAGGATCGCGATGTCGGGGAACAGCGGCCGCAATGCCGCGATCATCTCGGGCCCCGTCTGCCGCGGCATCAGCACGTCGGAAATGATCAGGTCGATCGCGCCGTGACGCGCGAGCATCGCCGCCGCATGGGTCGGGTCGTCACAGGCGACCGGATGATGGCCAAGCTCCTCGAGCGCACCGATCGTCGCGGCGAGCACGCGGGGATCATCCTCAACCACCAGCACGTTCAGCCCCGTCGGCGCGACGGGCTGTACCGGCTCCGGCAGATCCGCAAACGGCAGAACGGGTTGCGGCTCGGTCGCGGGATCGCTGGTGTCGCGCGGCAGATAGAGTGTCACCGTCGTCCCTTCGCCGACCACGCTGGCGATCGCGATCTCGCCGCCCAGCTGCCGGACGAGGCCGAAGATCTGGCTGAGGCCAAGCCCGGTGCCCTTGCCGGTTTCCTTGGTGGTGAAGAACGGCTCGAACACGCGCTCGGCGACGTCCGGCGACATGCCGCTGCCATCGTCGGCGACCGTGATGGTGGCAAAGTCGCCGGCCGGGCAGTCGCCGATCGCGCCCGCGGCCAGCACCGCGCGCCGGTGGTCACGATCATCGTGCCGCGGCCGTTCATCGCGTCGCGCGCGTTGACCGCAAGGTTGAGCACCGCATTTTCGAGCTGGACGCGATCCGCGCGGAGGCGCCAGCCCTCGGAGGCGTCGACGACGTGCAGCGTGATCGCATCGCCCAGCGTCCGGTCGAGCAGGTCGGACATGCCCTCGACCAGCCCTGCGACCCCCATCGTCTCGGGCTTCAGCGAATCCTCGCGGCTGAACGCGAGCAGCCGGCGGGTCAGCGCGGCGGCGCGGGTAGCGCCGTCGGTCGCGCTCTCGATGTGCCGCCGCGCGGTCGCCGGATCGCGCGCGATGTTGCGCAGCGCCAGTTCCAGCCCGCCCAGAATGACGGCGAGCATGTTGTTGAAATCATGCGCGATACCCCCGGTCAACCGGCCGACCGCGTCCATCTTCTGGACCTGGCGCAGCTTGGCGTCCTGCACGCGCAACTCGGCAGTCGCCTGTTCGACCGCGGCGGACAGTTCCTCGGCGCGGCTGCGTTCCATGTCCGCGTCCGCCTGCGCGACTGCCCGGTCGCTGACCGCGCGGATCGTGAACCAGCCCAGCCCGATCGCGCCGAGCACGATCAGCATCCCGAACACCGCGAGCACGCCCGCGATCGAGCTCGAGCGTTCGACCGATGCCATCGCCCGCGACGTCCGGTTGTCGAGCAGCGCCCGCTCGCGCGCGATGAGCCGGTCGAGCGTCCGGTTGATCGCGATGAGCGTCGGGGCGTTGCGGCCCTGGTGATAGCGCGCGAACGCCTGCGAATTCTTGCCGTAATTGGTGCTGAGCGCGGTCATCGACAGCTCGCGGCCGCGGTCCTCATAGGCCTGGCGCAGTTCGGCGATGTGGCCGCGTTGTTCGCCATTGTCGTAGGTCAGTCGCTCGAGCCGGTTGAGCTGCGTCCCGGCCAGGACCCATTCCTCGAAATAGAGCCGGCCCAGTTGCCGGTCGCCGCTGATCACATAGCGGCCGAGCGACGCTTCGGACCGGGCGATCGTGCTCGACAGCGTGCGAGCGAGGATCATCACGTCATAGCTGTGCGCCTGCAGCCGCAACGCGCTGTCGCGCTGGCGGTTCGCGCTGCTCAGCGTCGCGATGAGCCCGACCAGCACGGCGGCGCCCAGCAGCGCCATCACGATGAGCGTGATGGTCCGCCAGGTCGCACCGCCTCCAAGGGCTGCCGCGTCGGCCTCGTCCTGCGTCACCCCGCGACGATAGCGTGCGTATTGCTCCCGACGCAATGACAGCGGCCGGCTGCTAGCCGATCACGCCGACGGCGCGACCCGCGTCGCGGAACATGGAGAGGATCGTCTCGACCTGCGCGTCGGTATGTTCGGCGCACAGCGAACAACGCAGCAGGAACGTGCCCGCAGGCGTCGCCGGCGGGCGCGCCATGTTCACGTACAGCCCGCCCTCGAGCAGCGACTGCCAGATTGCGATCGCCTGTTCCTGGTCGGTCAGGATGATCGCGATGATCGCCGAATCCGACGTCTCGGTGCCGAGCTTGAAGCCCATCGCCTTGAGCCCCGCATGCATCGCCCGTGCATTCTTCCAGAGCTGCGCGCGCTTGTCATGCGCGGTCATGAGCTTGCGGATCGACGTCGCGGCAGTCGCGACGACCGAGGGGGGAAGCGATGCGGTGAAGATGTACGGGCGGCAGGCGAAGCGGACCATCTCGAACTTCGGATGGTTCGACACGACGAACCCGCCGACGGTGCCGACCGATTTCGAGAAGGTGCCGACGACGAAATCGACCTGGTCGGTCAGCCCCATCTCCTCGTACACGCCGCGGCCATTGGGGCCGAAAAAGCCCATCGAATGCGCCTCGTCGACCAGCACCATGCAACCATGCTTCTTGGCGACCGCAACCATCTCCTTCAGCGGGGCGATGTCGCCGAGCATCGAATAGACGCCTTCGAGCACCACCAGCTTGCCGGCCTCCTTCGGCAGGCGACCGAGCCGCTTGTCCAGATCGGCCACGTCGTTGTGGCGGAAGCGGACGATCTCGGCATTGCCCTGCTTGCAGCCGTCATAGATCGACGCATGGCTGTCCGCGTCGAGGATGACGTACTCGCCCTTGCCGGCGAGCGTCGAGATGATCCCGAGATTGGCCATGTAGCCGGTCGAGAACACGATCGCGCCGCTCATGTCGTAAAAGTCGCGCAGTGCCTGCTCGACGTCGATATGATCGTGGAACGTGCCGTTGAGCATCCGGCTGCCATTGGTGCCCGACCCGAATTTCTCGAGCGCGTCCTTGCCCGCCTGGATGACGTCGGGGTCGAACGTCATCCCCATATAGTTGTAGGTGCCGAGCAGGATCGTGTCCTTACCGCGGATCACCGCCTGGGTCGGCGACTTGACCTCGTCCATCACGATCGTGAACGGATTGCGCACGCCGGACTTCACCAGCGCCTCGCGTTCGGCGATCAGCCCGTCGAACTTGCTCATCAGATCGCGTTCGGGCGCGACCTCGGGGGGATCGACGGGGGAGGGCGTGGGCGGTAGTGGCGGCTTCGGTCATCGTCATTCGGCCTTAAAAACTTCCGTTCGTCCTGAGTAGCGGCTGAGCGAAGCCGAAGACGCGTATCGAAGGGCAGGTGGTTCGATACGGGCCTTCGCCGCGCTCAGTCCCTACTCACCACGAACGGGATATTTTTGGTTAGTCCTGCTTCAGTTTGGCGACCGCATCGACCAGCTGGCCGACGGTCTCGATCTCGGCCTGCATGTTCATCGTGATGATGATGTCGAATTCATCCTCGATCGCGGCGACGAAATCCATGACGGTCAGGCTGTCCCATTCGAGATCGCCCTGGAAGGTCGTCGCATCGCTCAGCGCGACGCCCTTCTTGTTGAACGGCTCGATCTGCGCGGTGACGGTGTCGTAGATCTGCTGACGGTCGCTCATGCTCTTCCTTCCGGGTGTCGACGCAATCCTGACAGCGAATTGCGGCGGCTTTTCGGCGCTATAGCAGCCCCGCCGCGCGATACCACGCCGCGGTTTGCGCCAGCGCCTGCGGGGTCGGGACCGAGGGCGTCCAGAGCGTGGCCGGCGGCGGCGTGTGCGAGACCCAGTCGGGATGGCAGAAATAGCGGACCCGGTCGCGCGTCAGCTTGGCCTTGCCGCGCCGGACGAGACGGTCGGCGGCCGACGCCAGCGACAGGACGACACGCGGCATCGACAGCGGCCTCACCGATTTGCCGACCGCGACGCCGATCGCGCGCGCGAAGTCGCGATTGTCCCAGCCCTTGGGCGTACCGTCGTCGGGTTCCATGATCGCCGGTGCGACCGGGATCTCGGCCAGCGCGAGCAGCAGTGCGGTCAGGTCCTCGACATAGAGCAGCGAGACGCGCGTGCCGGCAGGGGGCATCGGCACATATCCCGATCGCGCCGCCTTGAACACGTCGAGCAGGTCGTGATCGCGCGGGCCGAAGATCGCGGGCGGGCGGACGATCGTCCAGTCGAGCCCCGACGCGGCAACGCACGTCTCCGCCTCGGCCTTCGACCAGCCATAGTTGGAAAGCGCCGGCGCGCGCGCGGCGAGCGACGAGACCTGGACGAAGCGGCGGATCCCCGCCGACCGCGTCGCGTCGACGATCGCCTGGGTGCCCGCGATATTGCCCTCGGCAAAGCCCGCGCGATCGGCGGCATTGACCACGCCGGCGACGTGGATGACCACGTCCGCGCCCTCGACCAGCGTCGCGAGGCTCTTCGGGCGATCGAGCGCGCCTTCGATCCAGGTCACGCCGATGCGCTTGGCCTGTGGCTTGCGGGCAAGCGCGCGGATCGTGTGACCCGTCTCCAGCGCATGGTCGATCAGGTGGCTGCCGACGAACCCGGTGCCGCCGGTGATGGCCAGGATCATGACGGCTCGCTCCAGATCGACGTATGCGCGGCAGTCATACGAGCGCCAGATGATTGCGATGGACGAGCGCCGAGCGCGGCGCATAGCCGAGGATCGCAGCGTGATCGTCGCTGTGGCGGCCGAGCAGACGCGCGGTGTCCGCCGCGTCATATTCGGCGAGCCCGCGCGCAACGATTCCGGCCGGCCCCTCGATCGTCACCAGATCGCCACGCACGAAGCCCCCGTCGAGCCCCGTCGCGCCCGCGGCCAGCAGGCTGCGCCCCTGGCCGAGCGCGGCGGCGGCCCCCGCGTCGACACGGATCGTGCCCTTCGCGGTCAGCCCCCCCGCCAGCCAGGCTTTCCGCGCGGACGCGGTGCGTTCGGCGCTGAAGATCGTGTGGCGGGCAGGGGTGGAGAGCGGATGGTCGATCCGGCCCGAGGCGATCACGAGTGGAATGCCTGCCGCCGTGGCGATTCGCGCGGCGGCGATCTTCGATGCCATGCCGCCCGATCCCATGCCGGACCCCGACCCGTCGTCCGCCATCGCGGCGACCGTGTCGATCCGCGGGACATCGGCGATATGGGTGGCCGAAGGGTCGACATGCGGATTGGCGGTATAGAGCCCGTCGACGTCGGAGAGCAGGATCACCCCCTGCGCGCCCGCGGCCTGCGCGACCCGCGCGGCGAGCCGGTCATTGTCGCCGAAACGGATTTCGGCGGTCGCGACGCTGTCATTCTCGTTGATCACCGGCACGACCCCGAGCGACAGGAGCCGGTTGAGCGTCGCGGCGGCGTTGAGATAGCGGCGGCGGTCCTCGAGATCGTCGAGCGTCACCAGCATCTGCGCCGCGTTCAGACCCTGCGCGGCGAGCAGCTCGGCCCAGACCTGGCTCAGCGCGATCTGCCCGGTGGCGGCGGCGGCCTGCGCATCCTCGAGACTCGCGCGGCCGCCCTTGGCCAGGCCCAGTCGCCGCG
>NZ_JRVI01000059.1:0-22813 GCF_000783375.1 Sphingomonas sp. Ant20 | reverse complement strand
ATCGCCGGGTCGGCGGGATAGAGCCGCCGCGCCCTGGCGAACACGAAGCGCGCCTTTGCCGCGCCGGGTGCATCGGCGGTCGCGCCGACCCAGCGCCAGTGCCATGGCTCCCATTTGACGTTCTGCTTGTTCCCGCCGGGGAAGGATTGTTCGAATCCGAACCGCGTCGCGTTCGCGCGCAGCCAGCGCGCGGCGGGAGTTGCCGCCATGCACGCCTCGGCATCGCGACAGCCATTGGCTGGCCGGATGGCGAAGTCGACGACATAGCCAGTCGAATGTTCGCTATAGCCCGGCGGCGCGACCGAGATTGCGCGTTCGGCTGCCGATGTTTCCGACTCGCGGCAGAACACGCTGCGCTGCTGCGCGATCGAACGCTGGCACGACAGGCCGCGCAATTCCCCCATCACCGCCGGGTCTGATTTGGCCGCAGCGAGCAGGCGAAGCAGGTCGGGCAGCATGTCGCGGCGGACCACGCAGGTCTGGCGGACGCCGAAGTCGGACGGGGCGGCGACCAGCTCGGACGGGGCGGCGTCGCCGTAAGGCAGATGCCCGAATGCGCGACCATCGGCGGCGATCGCCGCGCTCTGTCCGGCGCAGAGTTGCGCATTGGCGGCGGCCGGGATCAGCAGCAATGAAAGAACTAGGGGGCTACGCAACATCGTGCGGGCTCTGGCATGCGGGCGCAGATGCTGGCAAGGGCGGCACATGCATGGTGAACGCGTACTTTTCCTCGACGGCGAGGCCCTGATCATCGACAAGCCCGCCGGGCTGCCGGTCGATCCTCCTCGTGACGGCTCGCTGAGCCTCGAGAATCATCTCGAAAGTCTCAAATTTGGATTCCAGCGCTGGCCGATGCCGGTGCACCGGCTCGATCGCGACACGAGCGGCTGCCTGCTGCTGTCGCGCAATCCCAAGGCGCATGCGCGGTTGCAGCAGGCGTTCGAGCAGGGCCTGGTCTCGAAGCGCTATCTGGCGGTGCTCGACGGTGTCCCTGCCGAGGAAACCGGAACGATCGACATGCCGCTCGGCAAGATCAGCAGCGCCGAAGAGGGCTGGCGGATGGTCGAGGACGCCAAGGGCAAGGCGGCGCGCACCGGCTGGCGCGTGCTCGCGACGCGCGATGGGCGCTCGCTGGTCGAATTCATCCCCCAGACCGGGCGGACGCACCAGATCCGTGTTCATGCCGCGCTGGGCCTCGGCGCAGCGGTCGTCGGGGATCCGGTCTATGGGCAGAAGGATCGCCTGGGCATGATGCTCCACGCGCAGCGGCTGGTTGTACCGCGGCCGGGCAAGGCCGATGTCGTCGGTATCGCGCCGCTGCCAGAACGGTTCGCGACCGCGGGCTTCGGCGAGGAACCGGGCGTCGAGGCGACGCCGTCCCCGCAGGACGCGTCCGCGCCGGATCCGCGTCCCGAACCCGATAATGGCTGACGTGATCGACGCCTCCCTGCTTGAGGGGGCGATCGAGGAGAAGTTCCTCGCGGCCTCGGGGCCGGGCGGGCAGAACGTCAACAAGGTGGCGACCGCGTGCCAGTTGCGCGTCGACATATTCGCGCTGGGCCTGCACCCCGAAACCTATCGCCGGCTGAAGCTGGTCGCGGGCAGCCGGATGACCGCGGCGGGGGTGCTTGTCATCACAGCGCGTCGGTTTCGCACGCAGGAGGCCAATCGCGCCGATGCGCGCGACCGCGTGCTCGAACTGATCGCGCAGGCGCAGCACCGCGACGCGCACCGGGTCAAGACCAAGCCGTCCAGGGCCGCCAAGGCACGGCGGGTGGATACGAAGAAGGTCCGCAGTTCGGTCAAGGCCGGGCGCGGGCGGGTTCGCGAAGACTAACCGCAGACAAGAGGCGACGATGTACCAGTCGATATTTCCGGCGGTTCGAAGGCCGATCTGTACCGCGACCTGCTCGCGGCGCTCGACGCGCTGACCGTGGACGAGCGCGATCCGATCGCGAACATGGCGAATGCGGCCGCGCTGGTCTGGGAATATCTGCCCGATCTCAACTGGGCGGGCTTCTATCGTGCGGTCGAGGGCGAGCTGGTCCTGGGGCCGTTCCAGGGCAAGGTCGCCTGTATCCGGATCGCGATGGGCAAGGGCGTGTGCGGCACTGCGGCGGCGGAGCGGACGACGCAGCTGGTCGAGGACGTCCATGCGTTTCCCGGGCATATCGCCTGCGACGCGGCGAGCCGGTCCGAGCTCGTCGTGCCGGTCGTCAGCGACGGCCGGTTGATCGGCGTGCTCGATCTCGACAGCCCCGAGCCGGCACGGTTCGATGCCGAGGATGCGGCCGGGTGCGAGGCGCTGGTCGCGTTGCTGGCGTCACGGATCGGCTGACCCCCGGACCTGACGCCTGCTCCGAATCGGGACCGGGTTGCGGCTGGCCGCGCTGGGGCGGCTTTGGTACGCACTGCGTCAGCATAGGACGCGGCCCTGGAGCGTGTCGTGCGTCAGGGGAGAAGATGTCATGCGCATGAAGGTGATCGTCGGTCTCGCACTGATCATGGCGGTGGCGGGCACGACGGCCGAGGCGCAGCGGCGTCCGGACGGGGCATCGCGGCCCGGTGCGACCTATTCCGTTCCTGCCCGCAGCGCGGTCAGCGTAAACCCGGAGCCCGCCGCGTCCAGCGACGCGCGCCGGGGCAGCAGCGTCGATGGTGGCTGGTCGGCCGGGGCGAACGCGCCGGGCGGCTGGAGCGGTTATCGTCGGCCGTACCGGGGTTGGGCGCTGCCGGCCTATTGGATCGCGCCCCGGTTCGGGATCGTCGACTGGCGCGACTATGGGTTGGCACCGCCGCCGCCGGGCTATCGCTGGACGCGCTATTTCGACGACGCGGTGCTGATCGATGCGCGGGGATCGATCTTCGATACGCGTACCGGGGTCGAATGGGACGGCGCGAATGGAGGCGATGCCGCCCCGCGCTATGACGTGCAAAGCTTCGACGGGCGGGCGGACGACCGGGTCTATGCCCGCCGCCAGCCGCGGCCGGTAACGCGGCGGACCTATGTGACGACCCGCGTCGAAGCGGCGCCGGACTTTGCGGGGGCCGCCTATCGCGACCAGCCATTGCCGCCCGTGCAGCAGCGTGGCGGGACATGGGTGTCGCCCGACGGGATGACCACCGTGACGACCACCGGCGGCGGCTATCCCGGCGGCACAGCCTATGCCGGCGACGGGACGACGACGGTCACCGTCCAGTCGGTGCCGGTCACGACGACCACGACGACGACCGAATATATCACCGAACCCGTGACCTACCGGCGGACGACCCCGCGTCGTGGACCGGGCCGGACGCGGGGCGGCACCCTGGGGTCGGCGCGCTAGCGCTCAGCGGCGGCGTTCGCGGCCCGCGAAGCTGACGACGCTCTCGCTGCCATCCGCGCCGAGTGCGGACACGCCGACGAAATGGTCGTCGACGGGGGTCTGGGCGAGCAGCGTCTCGGTGCCGGTGACGTCGCGCACGTCCTTCCAGTCCTGCGTGTCGTTGCGCCGCCAGCGGACGCGGTAGCCTGCCGCACCCGGAACCGCGGCCCATTTGACCTGGGTGTCGCGCGACAGGGCACCGGCGATCGATACGTCACCCGGTGCCGCGGGCGCGGCGGCGAGGCGGGCGAGCGTGGCGATGTTGATCGCGGTCACCTTGGCCAGATAGGGGAAGTCCATCCCGGCGATCGTGTCGCCATAGTCGACGCCGTTTTCGGTGCGCAGGTCCTGGTGCTGGCGATCCCAATTCTCCGCCGCGACCGAGAAGCGCACCGCGGGATAGCCGAGCTTCAGAAAGGGTTCGTGATCGCCGCCGCGGCCGAACCGGTCGGGGCGACGGTCGAGCATCACGTCGAGCCCGCCGGGAATCGTGCCCGCGACGCCGTCGATCGTCTTGGCGAGCGCGCGGCTGGGGCCATCGTCCTCGCCACCCTCGGCGCGACGACCGATCTGCGCGGCAAGGTCTTCGGATGCGCGAATGCCTTCGGAAAAGACGCGGACGCTCGACGCCATGCGGACGCCGCCCTGGCCGATCGTGTTGCCGACAATGTCGTTGTTGAGCATCGCGGTGACGGTCCAGCCGCGCGCCTTGGCGGTGTCGGCGAGCAGCTCGGCGCCCCACAGCCCCTGTTCCTCACCCGAAAAGACCGCATAGACGATGGTCGCGTCGAACTGCCGCTTTGACAGCGCGCGGGCGGCTTCGAGCACCAGCGCGACGCCCGACGCATTGTCGTTCGCGCCGGGCGCGTCGCTCGTCACGTTCATGACGTCGGTCACACGGCTGTCGATATGCGCGCCGACGATCACGACGCGATTCGGGTCGCGCCCCTTCTGGATGCCCAGCACGTCCTCGACATAGACGCCGGTCGGTGCGCGCGGACCCGACACGGTGCGGCCGATCCGCTCGACCGTGACGCAGCCGCCACAGGCGCGGCCGATCTCGGCGAAGCGCGCCGCAGCCCAGCTGCGTGCGGCGCCGATGCCGCGCTTCGGATCGGTGGTGGTCGATGCGGTGTGGCGCGTGCCGAACCCGACCATCGCGGTCACATCGGCCTTGAGGCGGGTGGCGGAGGGCGCGGGAAGCGCGGCGGCGGCTGCGGCGAGCAGCGGGAGGGCGAGGATCGGCATCGGCGTCACCGTGGCGGCTTCGGCCGGGGAGCTCAAGCGGGGAGTGTTGGATTCGCTTGGTTTAGCCCTTTGCCGCCGTCATCTCCCGCCGCCGTCAGCTGAGCCGGTCGATCGCCTCGCTGGTCAGCGACCCCGGGATGATCATGACCGGCACGGGCAGCGCACCCGCATCGGTGCCGGAAAAATGCGCGATCAGCGCACCCGGCGCACCGCTCGCCGCGGCGCCGAGCACCAGCGCGGCAATATTGGGGTTGGCAGCGATCATCTCGCGGATGATCTTGGGGCCTTCGCCCTCGCGCACGGTGATCGACGGGCGCAGATCCGATTCCTCAATCAGCGTGCCCGCCGCAGCCGCGACGAGGCCCTCGGCGTGGAGCCGCGCCTCCTCCTCGATCGTCGCCTGGACACCGCCGAACGCGATGAATTCCTGCGGCGGAATCAGCGTGAGGATCTCGACGCCGCCGCCGGTCTTCACCGCGCGTCGCGCCGCGAAGCGCAACGCGATACCGGCCTCGGGCGACTCGTCGATGACCACCAGATAGACACGCATCATATTCCCCTGTTTATCGGGCTTAGGTGCCGTGCAGATGCGGTTCGCGCAAGGGGAAGGCGGCTTCGCGGGGTTGACCCGGACGGGCGGGGGCGCGAGTAGGCATGCCGTTACGTAACGCCCTGGGGACCTCCATGTCGATCGAGATCAAAATGCCTGCCCTGTCGCCGACCATGGAGGAGGGCACCCTCGCCAAATGGCTGGTGAAGGAAGGCGATACGGTGAAGTCCGGCGACATCATGGCCGAGATCGAGACCGACAAAGCGACGATGGAATTCGAAGCGGTCGACGAAGGCGTGATCGCCAAGATCCTGGTGGCCGAGGCGACCGACAATGTGAAGGTCGGCACCGTCATCGCGATCCTGGCCGAGGAAGGCGAGGATGCGTCCTCGGTGTCCGCGCCGACCAAGAGCGAGACGCCCGTCCCCGCGGCCAAGGAATCGGAGGCCAAGCCCGATCCCAAGGATCCCAACGACACCGGCAGCGAGGCCAAGCCCGTCGCCCGGACCGAGACGTCGGCCGAGGATCATGGTCGTCCCGCCGATGCGGGCGCCGCATCCGAGTCCAAGCCCGATTCGAAGCCCGCCAGCGGTGATCGTGTGAAGGCGAGCCCGCTCGCCCGCCGCCTCGCCGCCGACAAGGGGATCGACCTTGGTTCGGTGTCGGGTTCGGGGCCGAAGGGTCGCATCGTCAAGGCTGATGTCGACAGCGCGAAGCCCGGGGCCGCACCTGCCGCCGCGACCGAAGCCGCCGCACCGGCCGCCTCCGCTGCCGCGCCAGCACCCGCAGCCAAGCCCGCGGTCGTGCCGGATATCCCGCACGAGTCGACCAAGCTCAGCAACGTGCGCAAGACGATCGCGCGCCGCCTGACCGAATCGAAGCAGACCGTTCCGCACATCTACCTGACCGTGGACGTGCGTCTCGACGCGCTGCTCAAGCTGCGCGGCGAGCTGAACAAGAGCCTCGAAGCGCGCGGCGTGAAGCTGTCGGTCAACGATCTGCTGATCAAGGCGCAGGCCGTCGCGCTGATGCAGGTCCCGACCTGCAACGTGATGTTCACGCCCGACCAGCTGATCAGCTTCCAGCGCGCCGACATCTCGGTTGCGGTCAGCACGCCGTCGGGTCTGATCACGCCGATCATCGTCGGTGCGGACACCGCCTCGCTGTCGTCGATCTCGACGCAGATGAAGGACCTCGCCGCCCGCGCACGCGACGGCAAGCTGAAGCCCGAGGAATATCAGGGCGGCACCGCCTCGATCAGCAACATGGGCATGTTCGGCATCACGCAGTTCGACGCGGTCATCAACCCGCCCCAGGCGATGATCCTCGCGATCGGTGCGGGCGAGAAGCGTCCCTATGTGATCGGCGACGAGCTCACCGTGGCGACCGTTATGTCGGCGACCGGCAGCTTCGACCACCGCGCGATCGACGGCGCGGACGGCGCGCAGTTCATGAAGGCGTTCAAGCATCTGGTCGAAAACCCGCTGGGCATGCTGGCGTAAGACCGTGACCGCTGTGGCCCCTCTCCCGTTCGCCCTGAGCGAAGTCGAAGGGCATGTGTCCCATGGGCCTCGACTTCGCTCGGCACGAACGGGGTCGGGCCGGCGCGCGTCATGATCAGGACGCTCATCGAGATCCTGCATATCCTCGTCGGGCTCGGCGTCGCGGTCGCGATCACCTGGGCGGCGGCCTGGTCCTATCCGCTCGGGCAGGACGTGATCTGGTGGTGCGGGGCGGCGGCGATGGTCGTGACCGTGATCATGGGGATCGGGCCGCTGCGGCAGGCCCGCATCCTCGACCGACAGACCAGCAGGAGCCACGCGTGACCGACCTGCCCCCCGACAAGGCGCCGACGATCCGCGTCACCGCGATGCCCGCCGATGCCAACCCTTACGGCGACATCTTCGGCGGATGGCTGATGGGGCAGATGGATCTCGCCGCGGGGTCGGTGGCGTCGCGGCGCAGCGGCGGTCGCGCGGTCACGATCGCGGCCGATGCGATGAAATTCCACATGCCCGTCGTCGTCGGCGACGAAGTGTCGGTCTATGCAGAGCTGATCGCGGTCGGTCGCACCTCAATGACGATCGAGGTCGAGGCATGGCGCCGCGCGCGGCACAGCAACGACAGCTGCAAGGTGACACAGGCGCGCTTCATCTTCGTCGCGGTCTGCGACGACCGCAAACCGCGGCCCGTGCCGCCCGCTTCCAACTGATTCACTTGAAGGACTCTCCACGTGGCTGACACCTATGATCTGGTCATCCTTGGTTCGGGCCCCGGCGGCTATGTCGCGGCAATCCGCGCGAGCCAGCTCGGCCTCAAGGTCGCGATCGTCGAGCGCGAGCGCCTGGGCGGCATCTGCCTCAACTGGGGCTGCATCCCGACCAAGGCGCTGCTGCGCACGTCGGAAATCTATCACTACATGCAGAATGCCGAGAGCTATGGCCTGAAGGCGGACAATGTCGGCTTCGATCTCGCCAAGGTCGTCGACCGCAGCCGCAAGGTCGCGGGCCAGCTGAATGCGGGCGTGAAGGGCCTGATGAAGAAGAACAAGGTGACCGTCGTCGAAGGCGTCGGCACCGTGACCGCAAAGGGCAAGCTGAGCGTCAAGCAGGGCGACAAGACCGTCGAGCTCGAGGCCAAGAACATCATCGTCGCGACCGGCGCGCGCGCGCGCGACCTGCCGTTCGCCAAGGCCGACGGGAAGACGATCTGGACCTATCGCCACGCGATGGTGCCGACCGAGATGCCGACCAAGCTGCTGGTCATCGGATCGGGCGCGATCGGCGTCGAATTCGCCAGCTTCTACAACGACATGGGCGCCGATGTGACGATCGTCGAGATGCTCCCGCGGATCCTGCCGGTCGAGGACGAGGAAGTCTCCGCGTTCATGGACAAGGCGCTGACGAAGCAGGGGATAAAGCTCCTGACCGGCACCGGCCTCGAAGGCCTGGCGCCATCGGGCAGCGGCGTCACCGCGAAGATCAAGCACAAGGACGGCAAGGTCGTCGAGGAGACGTTCAGCCACGCAATCGTCGCGATCGGCATCGTCCCCAACACCGAGAATATCGGGCTGGAAGCGCTCGGCGTCGAGACCGACCGCGGGCACATCAAGACCGACGGCTATGGTCGCACCAATGTCGACGGCATCTGGGCGATCGGCGACGTCACCGGCGCGCCGTGGCTCGCGCACAAGGCCAGCCATGAGGGCATCATCGCGGTCGAGAAGATCGCGGGCGGGTCGCCGCACCAGATGGACAAGGCCAATATCCCCGGCTGCACCTATTCGCGCCCGCAGGTCGCGAGCGTCGGCATGACCGAGGCGAAGGCCAAGGAAGCCGGGTACGAGCTGAAGGTCGGCAAATTCCCGTTCATCGGCAACGGCAAGGCGATCGCGCTCGGCGAGGCCGAGGGCTTCGTGAAGACGGTGTTCGACGCGAAGACCGGGGAGCTGCTCGGCGCGCACATGGTCGGCGCGGAAGTCACCGAACTGATCCAGGGCTATGTCGTCGCGCGCCAGCTCGAGACGACCGAGGCCGAGCTGATGGAGACGGTGTTCGCCCATCCGACGCTCAGCGAGATGATGCACGAGAGCGTGCTGGGCGCCTACGGCCGCTCGATCCACTACTGAGCCCGACCGCGTGACGTCACCCCCGCTTCGGCGCGGCGGGTGGTGGCACCGATCACAATGCGGCGCGCGATCAGACCGATCGTGCGCCGTTTTGCCGTCGCCATGAGGCGATGAGCGTCCCGACCAAATTGGACCAATGAATCGACTTGCCGTTTATCGATAGGATCCATATCGTTTTGCAATATGCAGGCGGGGGCGGCGATGAACAGGGATCGGGTTCTTTGGGGGGCGACGGGGCTGCTTCGGCTGATGCTCGTCCTCAATATCGTCTGCGCCGCGGTGTTCGCGCTGGCGTTGCTGATGTCCTGGCCGATGCAGGACATGTTGAGCGCGCGGCTGGCGCATAAATACGGCGCGATGCTCGATCTGGACCAGGCGGTGCTGGCGATTCGCATGATGCTGTTCGTCGGCATTGCCGGCGGCGTCGCGCTGCATCCGATCTTCTCGAACCTGCTCCGCATCGTCGCGACGGTCGAGGCGGGGGATCCGTTCGTCGACGACAATGCCACGCGGCTCGCGCGGATTGGCTGGGCGCTGCTGGCGCTGCAATGCCTCGATCTCGCCTTTGGCGGCGTGGTCCGCTGGATTTCGCTGCTCAAGCTCGACGTGACCGGATGGACGCCGTCGCTGGGCGGGTGGATCGCGGTCGTGATGATCTTCGTGCTCGCGCGCGTCTTCCGGATCGGCGCGCGGATGCGCGACGACCTGGCGATGACGGTCTGATGTCGGTCGCGGTCAGCCTGGACGCCATGCTGCATGCGCGGCGGATGACGCTGACCGAGTTGTCGGAGGCGGTCGGCATCACGCTCGCCAATCTGTCGATCCTGAAGACGGGCAAGGCCAAGGCGATCCGCTTCACGACGCTGGAGGCAATCTGCCGCGTGCTCGACTGCCAGCCGGGCGACCTGCTGCGGGTCGTCGACGAGGATGAACGGGGCGAAGACGGAATTTAAACGGGGGGGATGGTCCGATGGACGCACTGGTTCTGGACGGGGTGACGAAACGGTTCGGCGAGAGGACCGCGGTCGACGCGCTGAGTTTTGCGGTACAGCCGGGGGAGATCTTCGGCTTTCTCGGCGGGAATGGCGCGGGCAAGACGACGTCGCTGCGCATGGTGCTCGATATCGTGCGGCCGACGGCGGGGCGGATATCGGTACTCGGCTGTCCGCCTGGCCGCGAGAATGCCGCCGATCTGGGGTTCATGCCCGAGGAACGCGGGCTGTACCGCGGGATGACCGCGATCGACACCGTCACCTATTTCGGGCGGCTGAAGGGCATGTCGGCGGTCGCAGCGCGCGCGAAGGGCCATGCGCTGCTCGACCGGTTCGGCCTTGCGGCATCGGCCAAGATGCAGATCGACAAGCTGTCCAAGGGTATGGCGCAGAAGGTCCAGCTCGCCGCGACGCTGGTCAACGGCCCGAAGCTGCTGCTGCTCGACGAACCCTTCTCGGGTCTCGACCCGGTGAACCAGGGGCTGCTGGAACACGAGATCCTGGAGGCCGCACGGGGCGGGGCGACCGTGGTGTTCTCGACGCATGTGATGCAGCATGCCGAGCGGCTGTGCGACCGGCTGTTGCTGCTCTCGCAAGGGCGCAAGGTGTTCGAAGGCACGCAGGCGGAGGCGCGCGGGCGGTTGCCGGCCCGCCTGACGATCGTCGCGCGCGATACGCCGATGCGATGTCCTGGCGTCGAGCGCGCGGAGCCCGGCGCGGCCGATGCGCAGGGCTGGCGCGATTATGACGTGACGCTGGCCGAGGGGATCGATCCTGCCGACGTGCTGCAATGCCTGACCGAGCAGGGCGTGACGCTGCGACGGTTCGACCAGCACCGCGTCAGCCTGCACGACGTCTTTCTCCATCTTGTCGGCATCCCTCCAGCCGGGCCTGCCGAGCCGGCTAAGGCGGAGCATGCAGCATGACCCACAATATCCTGCTCGTCGCGATGCGCGAGTTCCGACAGATCACGGGCATGCGCAGCTTCTGGCTGACGCTGCTGATCCTGCCGCTGGCACTGGCGGTCGGGCCGATCGCGAGCCGCCTGACGCAGTCCGAAAAGACCCAGCGCGTCATGCTGATCGATGCCGATGGCCGTGCCGCGGCGGCGATCCGCGCGCGGCTCGATACCGATCACCAGCGGCGGGTCCTGACCGCGCTGTCGCGTTACGCGCAGCGATACGGGCTCGATCGCGCCGATCCGGGCGCGCTGTGGGCGCAGCATGACCGGCTGTTCGGTGATGCCGATGTCGCGACGTTCGCCAAGGCGGGCGCCTGCCTGCCGCGCTGGCGGCGATGCGGCCGGCGACGACCTCGGAAACGCCGAAGTTCGACGCGCCCGACGCCGATTTCGTGGTCCTGCCGACGCCGCCCGCCATCGCGCGCGCGGCGCCCGGCGCGCTCGATGCGCAGCTCAAGCCGCTGCTCCAGCCGGGCGAGTTCGGCGACAAGACGGCCAAGCCGCTCGACTATGCAGTCTATATCCCGCGCGGCTTCGGCGTGCAGACCGCCGACGTGCGACTGTGGTCGAGCGAGCAGCCCGGCGCGAATTTCGTCCAGCCCTTGCAGACCGTGCTCACGCAGGACCTGCGCACCGGCTATCTCGAGTCGACCGGGCTTGCGCGCGATCAGGCGCGTACCGCGACCAGTCTGGTCCCGGCGATCGCGGTCTCGACCCCGGCGCCTGGGGGCGGGCGCGAACGGATGCTCGTGCGATCGGTGGTGCCGTTGCTCAGCGCCTATATCCTGCTGATGTCACTGCTGTTGTCAGGCAACTGGATCCTCCAGGGGCTGGTCGAGGAGCGGTCGAACAAGCTGATCGAGACGGTGCTCGCCTGCATCAGTCCCGACGAGCTGCTCTATGGCAAGCTTGCGGGGACGGTCGCGGTCGGGCTGACGATGGTCCTGGTCTGGGGGCTGTGCGCGACCGGTGCCGCGGTGGCGACGCAGGGCGCGGTCGGCGCGTTCCTGCACGTCGCACTCGCGCCGCTCGCCTCGCCCTGGATCATCCTGGTGATGCTGTATTTCTTCCTCGCAGGCTATCTGATGGTGTCGATGATCCTGCTGGCGATCGGCGCGATGAGCGATTCGATGCGTGATGCGCAGAGCTATCTGACGCCCGTGCTGCTGGTCATCGCGATGCCGTTCACGGTCGTCGCGCAAGGCGTCCTGTCGAACAGCGGCGCGACCGCGATCAAGGTGCTGACCTGGATCCCGATCTACACGCCGTTCACGATGCTCGCGCGGCTCGGCAGCGGGGTTTCGACCATGGAGATCGTCGGCAGCGGCGTGCTGCTGGCGGTGTTCATCGGCATCGAGTTCGTCTTGCTCGCGCGTGTGTTTCGCGCCAGCCTGCTCAATGCGGGGCAGAAGCCCAACCTCGCCGCACTGGCCCGGTTGATGCAGCGTACGCCCGCCTGACGCATGCGTACCGTTCATATCATTTCGGGGATCCAACCCCGGTTTTCTGGAGGAGCTATGATGTCGTTCAATCGTATTTCGCGTCTGTCGCTGGGGGTGGCGCTGCTTGCCCTGTCCGCACCTGGGCTGGCCCAGACCGGCGCGCCGGGCGGCGCGCGCTATGGCAGCTTCGGGATCGACCTGACCGCTGCCGACAAGGCGGTGAAGCCAGGTGACGATTTCTGGACGCACGCCAATGGCGCCTGGGACAAGCGTACGGCGATCGCACCGGATCGCACGTCCGCGGGCGGCAGCGTGATCCTGGCGGATCAGCCGAGCAGCAGGTCCGCGCGATCCTCGACGATGCCGCGCGCGATCCCGCCGCGGTCGGCGCCGGGGCCAAGCAGTTCGGCGATCTCTATGCGAGCTTCATGGACGAGGCCGCGATCGAGCGCGCCGGCGCCGCACCGCTCAAGCCCTATTTCGCGAAGATCGACGCCGCGACCGACAAGCAGAAGCTCCAGACCTTGTTCTCGACGGTCGGCTATGCGTCGCCGGTCGAGGTCGGTCAGCTGCCCGATCCCGCCGATCCGAAGCGCTACGCGGTGGCCGCAGGGCAGGGGTCGCTCGGCATGGGCGGCCGGGATTATTATCTCGAGCAGGGCGCCAAGTACGACACCTTCCGCACGGCGTATCGCGCCTATGTCGAGAAGATGCTGACGCTGTCCGGCGTGGCGGATGCGTCGGCCAGGGCGGACCGGATCGTCGCGCTCGAAACCGCGATGGCCAAGGTCCAGTGGTCGCCGGTCCAGTCGCGCGACCTGCAGGCGATGCTGAAGCCGATGGATGCGGCGGGCCGCAAGGCGCTGGCGCCCGATTTCGACTGGCCGCTGTTGCTGTCGACCGCGGGCTATGCGCAATTCCCGGTTGTCTACATGACCAACTCGACCGCGCTGACCGAGCTTGGCAAGATCTTTGCCGCGACGCCCGTGTCGACGTGGCAGGACTGGATGAAGTTTCGCCTCGCCTCCGCAAGCGCCGGTGCGCTGCCCAAGGCGTTCGATCAGGCGACGTTCGATTTCTACGGCAAGACGCTGGCCGATCAGCCGGAGCAACGCGCGCGGTGGAAGCGCGGCATCGCGCTGGTCAACGGCACGATGGGTGAAGCCGTCGGCGAAGTCTATGTGAAGCGGCATTACCCGCCCGAGAGCGAAGCGAAGATGGGCGAGTTGATCGCCAATCTGCGCGCGGCGTACAAGGAGCGGATCACCGCGAACAGCTGGATGGATGGCGCGACCAAGACCCAGGCGCTGGCCAAGCTCGCCGCGTTCGATCCGCGGATCGGCCATCCGGTCAAATATATCGACTATTCATCGCTCAACGTCGTCCGGGGCGATCCGGTCGGCAATGCGATGCGTGCGGGCGAATTCCAGCATCAGCTCGACCTCTCGCGGCTCGGCAAGCCCGTCGATCGTACGCTGTGGGGCATGACGCCGCAGACGGTGAACGCCTATTACGATCCGCTCAACAACCAGATCACCTTCCCCGCGGCGATCCTGCAGCCACCCTATTTTGATCCCAAGGCGGACGCGGCGGTCAATTACGGCGCGATCGGCGCGATCATCGGGCATGAGATGGGGCATGGTTTCGACGACCAGGGCAGCCAGTTCAGCGCGACGGGCAAGTTCGAGAACTGGTGGACGCCGGCCGCCCGCACCGCCTTCACGCAGCGCACCGCCGCGCTGTCGAAGCAGTTTGACGCCTATGAACCGATCCCGGGTGTCCGCGTGAAGGGTGCGTTGACGCTGGGCGAGAATATCGGCGATCTGGGTGGGGTCGAGACGGCCTATGCCGCCTATCAGAAATACCAGGCGGAGCATGGCAAGGCGCCCGTGATCGGTGGGCTGACCGGCGACCAGCGATTCTTCCTTGCTTATGCGCAAGCGTGGCAGGCAAAGCTGCGTGAGGGCGCAGCGCGCGCGCGGCTGCTCACCGATCCGCACTCGCCGCCCTTCTACCGCGTCAACGGGATCGTCCGTAATGTCGATGCCTGGTATACGGCGTTCGGGGTCAAACCCGGTGACGCGCTGTATCTGGCGCCCGGCGACCGCGTCCATATCTGGTAACATTTCGCGGGGCGTGTGGCCGTCCACACGCCCCGATTGTCTTGTGCGCACCACGCGCGACCCGGCCGTGATATCGCTATCCGAGATAGCGCCCGGCTGCGACCCGAATGCCGTTGCGCCCGACGAGGCCAGTGGATACGGGACCAAGCTAGCCTGACGGGCCGGCGGGTACTCAGCAACAAAGGTAAGCACTCGTGTCGCAAAACTCGGCTCGCAGCTGCCTGTTTGCTTAGGTTTAACAAAATCAATTTATGATTTGATTGCTTTCGTTTAAGTCTCACATCCTCGCTTTGTCTCTATTGTCTTCTAAATCAGATCAGCCTAACGGCGGTAGCGGTAGCATTCGTTTACAGATGCGCCGTTGCTGATGTGGTGCGTCTGATGCGCTGCGGCATGGGGAGGGGTTATGAAGGCGTTCGTTCTGAATTCGGGGCCACGTGGGCGTGTGGCGATCGCGATGCGGGTCGGTGTGTCGCTTGCGGCGTTGCTGGCAGCAGGCGCGGGCAGCGCTGCATGGGCGCAGGCGGAAACGCAGACCGTGTCGCCCGACACGACCCAGGCCGCGACGCCGGGACAGGAGGTCGGGCAACCCGCGGCCGATGCGACCTTGGACGGTGATATCGTCATCACCGGCCGTCGCGCCGCGCTCGAGGCGGCGGACGAGCGCAAGCGTCGCAGCGAGACGATCGTCGACTCGGTCGTCGCCGATGGTGCTGGCAAGCTGCCCGACAACTCGATCACCGAAGTCCTGCAGCGCGTCTCGGGCGTCTCGATCGTCCGTTTTGCCGCACTGGGCGATCCCGACCATTATTCGGTCCAGGGGTCGGGCGTGCAGGTCCGTGGCCTGACGGGCGTCGCGTCGCGCCTGAACGGCCGCGAGATCTTCAGCGCGAACAACGGCCGCGCAATCCTGTGGAGCGATGTCACGCCCGAACTGATGGCGGCGGTCGACGTCTACAAGCATCGACGGCTGACCTGATCGAAGGCGGCACCGGCGGCCAGATCGATCTGCGCACCAAGATGCCGTTCGACTTCAACGGCAAGTTCCACATTGCTGGCACCGGCGAACTCGCGCTCGGCGACATGGCGAACAAGGCGGATCCGTCGGGATCGGTCCTGATCACCGATTCGTTCGATACGCCGATCGGCCGGATCGGCCTGCTCGGCGACGTCGCGTTCAGCCAGTTCAGCTCGCTGTCGCAGTTCATCCGCGTCAGCCCGTATTTCAAGACCAAGCTCAGCGATGGCAACGAGCGGTACGTCCCCAGCGGCTTCGCCTATGGCGACGAGGCGTTTCAGTACAAGCGCTACGGCATCTATGGCGCGGCGCAGTGGCAGCCGGCCGAATCGCTGACCTTCACCGGCAGCTTCTTCCAGTCGCGCTACAAGAGCCAGTCGAGCGATTACGGCACGCAGCTGGATTCGCAGACTCTGGCGGTCGATCCGGCGAGCAGCTCGTTCGACAGCAACGGCCTGCTCACCAAGACGAGCGCGCTGTTCAACCGCGACACGGCGACGTTTGCCCCGACGGGTGGGGCGGTCAACAGCAGCGGCAACAAGGGGTTCGTCGAGAGCAACACGCGGACGCGCGATTATTCGCTGTCGTTCGTCTGGGCACCCACAGACAGCCATGTGTCGCTGAAGGGATCGCTGCAGCGCGTCGATTCGCGGCAGGTCTATGATCGTCTCGACATCTTCCGCGACGTCGGCTTCGGCCAGAGCTTCGGCATGGACCTGACGGGTGACCTGCCGCAGATCACCGTCAGTCCTGCGACGCAGGCGTCGTTCGCCGATCCGGCCAATTATTTCTGGACGGCGTCGATGCCGCACAACGAACGGAACAAGGGGCGGCTCGATTCAGGGCAGCTCGATGCCGAATATACGTTCGACAACAGCTTCTTCCGGTCGGTCAAGGTCGGCGGGCGCTATGCCAAGCGGACCGAGCGCGATCTGTCGAACGGCTATAACTGGACCGCGCTGGGTCGCGGCTGGAATGGCGATCCGCAGCTGACCTATGCCAATGCAGCGTCGGGCGACGTCGCCAGCCATGCATTCAAGGACTTCTTCCGTGGCAACACGACGCTGCCGGGCAACCTGATGTTCGCATCGGAGGATCTGGCGTCGCGCTTCAATGAAAACCGTACCGGGCTGGTGACTGCACCGCCCGCCGGCTTCTGCGGCCCTGCGACCGTTGACGACGACAACAACCCCGCGACACCGAACGTGGCCAGCCCTCTCTATAGCAATTGCTCGTCCAAGGGGCAGCTCCCGGTCACCGGCTATGGCGGCCAGTTCAACCCCGACGGCACGCTGGCGATCCGGCCTGTCGGGTTCGTCCTGCCGGGCGATCAGGTGAATAACCGTACCGAGAATATCGCGGGCTATGCACTGCTCCGCTTCGGGCCCGAGGAAGGCGCTCGCGGCATTTCCGGTAACGTCGGCGTGCGTGTCGTGCATATCGAGAATGAAGGCAGCGGGTTCATCCAGCAGAATGGCGGGACCGTCTTCATCCGCGACGGCGCGCAGGTGACGCTGGCGAACACGTTCCTCGCCCGCGGCGGCAAGGCGGACTTCACGCGCGTGCTGCCGTCGATCAATCTCGAATATTCGCCGACCGACCGGATCAAGGTCCGCGGCGGGTACAACATCACGATGGATCTGCCGAGCTTCAACGCGCTGCGTGCGTCGGGTTCGATCGGCGTGGCGACGACCCCCAGCCAGACACCCGGCGGGATCGGCACGTTCAACAACTTCACCGCGGACACGGGCAATCCGTTGCTGAAGCCGACGCTGTCGAATAATGTCGACCTCTCGCTCGAATATTACGGCCGGGCGGGCACGTCCTTCCATCTGGCCCCGTTCTACAAGCGGCTGACCAACCTGCCGATCTATGCGCTGACCAGCCGGCAGGTCACGATCCAGTTCACTGACGGGACGACCGAGAATGTGGCTGCGTCGGCGACCGACTATGTCAATTCGACCAAGGCGGCGACCGTCAAGGGCGTCGAGGCCGGTGGCCGGTTCTTCCTCGACATGCTGCCCGGTGCGCTTGCCGGGATCGGGTTCGAGGGCAACTACACCTTCATCAAGAGCAGCAATCCGGGCGATGTCTATCGCGACATCACCGGCGCCGCTCGCAACGACGCGCCGCTGGTCGGGTTGTCGAAGCATAATCTGAACGCGACGCTGCTGTACGAGCGCAACCCGATCTCGTTGCGCGTCGCCTATTCCTGGCGCTCGCGCTATCTGTTGTCGACGAACAGCAACGGCACGAACGGCACATATACGTATTACAGCGCGCCGGGCGTCGTGACCAACCGGGATGGCGGCCAAGATGCGTCGACGCAGATCGCGTTGCCGATCTATGGCGGCAATTATGGCTCGGTCGATGCGGGTGTGCGGTTCAAGGTGAACGACCAGTTCTCGTTCGGCGTGCAGGGGACCAACCTGACCGCCGCGACGCAGCGGACGCTGATGGGTGGTTATCCCGGCGGCAAGCTGGTCGGGCGCAGCTGGTTCCAGGCCGATCGCCGCATCAGCACTGGCATAAACCTCGCCTTCTGATGATGATGCGTCCCCTGTCGACGCGCGGTCGGCAGGGGACGGAGCGGAGCGCGTGATGCGGAAGAGGATCCTGATCGTTGGCGGCGGTACCGCCGGCTGGCTGACCGCGGGTTATCTGGCGAAACGGCTCGGCGCCGATCTGGCGGGCGGGGTCTCGATCACGCTGGTCGAATCCAAGGACATCGGCATCCTCGGCGTGGGGGAAGGGACCTTCCCGACGATCCGGCGGACGTTGGCGACGATCGGCATCGACGAGGCCGAGCTGATCCGGCGATGCGGCGCGACGTTCAAGCAGGGGGCGAAGTTCGTCCATTGGCGCCACGCGCCCGGACAGGGCCGCACCGATCATTACTCACACCCGTTCCAGGTCGCCGATGCGAGCGACGGGCTCGACCTGCTGCCCTATTGGCTGCTGGGGCATGGCGGCGCGGAGAATTGGGACGAGGTTTCCAATCCGCAGAAAAAGGCCGCCGACGCAATGCGCGCCCAAGCTCGCGACCAACCCCGATTATGTCGGGCCGCTCAACTACGCGTATCATTTCGATGCGGTGGCGCTCGCCGGGCTGTTGCGCGAGCATGCGGTCAGGAACGGTGTCTGGCATCTGACCGACACCGTGTCCGAGGTGCTGCTTGCGGAAGATGGTGCGATCAGCGGGGTGCGCACCGAGCGGAACGGGATGCTCGACGCCGATCTCTATATTGATTGCACGGGCTTTCGTGCCGAACTGATCGGCAAGGCGATGAAGGTGCCGTTCCGGTCCTGCCGCGACGTGCTGTTCTGCAACCGCGCGATCGCCGCGCAGCTGCCTTATGCAAAACCCGGCGATCCGATCGCATCCTATACGATTTCCACCGCGCAGGAGTCGGGCTGGATCTGGGACATCGGGCTCGATCGCAGGCGTGGCATCGGGCATGTCTATTCGTCCGACCATAGCGACGACGAGACTGCCGAGCGCGTGTTGCGCGGCTATCTCGCGCGGGCGGCGACGAGGCCGAGGTGCGCCATTTCAAGTTCGATGCGGGGTACCGCGAGGTCAACTGGGTCAAGAATTGCGTCGCGGTCGGGCTGTCGAGCGGGTTTTTCGAGCCGCTCGAGGCGACGGGGATCGCCTTTGCCGAGGTCTCGGCGGGGATGATCGCGAACCTCTTTCCCTGGGGCAGCGACTACGAGACGTCGGCGCGCCAGTTCAACGCCAACATGCTACGCCGCTACGAGCGCGCGCTCGATTTCATCAAGCTGCATTACTGCATCTCGGAACGGCGCGACACGGCGTTCTGGCGCGACAATGTGGCCGACGCCTCGGTCCCCGACAGCCTGCTCGAGCTGCTCGACCGGTGGCGGTTCCGGCCACCCAACGAGCTCGACATCGACGGGCAGGTCGACATCTTCACCGACGCAGCTGGCAATATGTCCTGTACGGCATGGGCTGGAAAACCGACCTGAGCGCAAAGGCCGGCGCGCTGCGCTATGCCGAGGATGCGCGGCGTGCGTTTGCCGAGGTCCGGCGTCAGGCCGACTATGCGGTCCGCAACCTGCCGTCGAACCGCGATCTGCTCACCTATGCGCAGCACCATCATTTCGGTGCGCGAGCGGCGGCGTGACGGATCCCGGCCCGGCCCGCATCACCCGGATCGTCATCGTCGGCGGGGGGGACGGCGGGGTGGATGACCGCCGCCGCGATGACGCGGCTGGTCGAGAGCGGCGTCGCGGTGACGCTGGTTGAATCTGAGGAGATCGGCACGGTCGGGGTGGGCGAGGCGACGATCCCTTCGCTGCTCGACTATAACCGGATGCTCGGCATCGACGAGGACGACTTCGTCCGCGCGACGGGGGCGACGTTCAAGCTGGGCATCGAGTTTAGCGACTGGGGGCGGCTGGGCGACGCGTATTTCCACCCGTTCGGCACGCATGGCCGCGACGTCGAGGGGGTGGCCTTCCATCAGCTCTGGCTGCGTCAGGCCGGCCTCGCGCAACCCGGTATTCCGGGGCCTATCGGCGACTATTGCCTGTCCACGGTCGCGGCGCGCAATGGGCGTTTCACGCGACCATCGGCCAATCCGCAATCGGTCCTGTCGACGCTGTCCTATGCCTTCCACTTCGATGCCGCGCTCTATGCCAGATATCTGCGCGACCTTGCCGAGGCGGCGGGTGTGGTGCGGATCGAGGGGCGCGTGGCGGCGGTCGATCGGCAGGCCGGGACTGGCTTCATCGAAGCGGTCCGGCTCGCGGACGGGCGTGCGATCAACGGAGACCTGTTCATCGATTGCAGTGGGTTTCGATCGCTGCTGCTCGGCGACGCGATGGACGTCGGGTTCACGAGCTGGCAGCACTGGTTGCCGTGCGATCGCGCCTGGGCGGTGCCGAGTGCACCCCGCGATGCGCCGGCCCCGCATACGCGCGCGACCGCGGAAGCGGCCGGCTGGCGCTGGCGGATCCCGCTCCAGCACCGCGTCGCAACGGCCATGTTTATGCGAGCGACCATGTCGACGCGAGACCGCGCTGCGGGTGCTGCTGGACGGACTGGACGGCCCGCCGCTCGCCGATCCGCGCCAGTTGCGGTTCGTCGCGGGGCGGCGCGACCGGCTGTGGGACCGGAATTGCGTCGCGATCGGGCTGGCCGGCGGCTTTCTCGAGCCGCTCGAATCGACGAGCATCCATCTGATCCAGTCGGGTATCGCGCGGCTGATGAGCCTGTTCCCCGATACCGGGTTCAGCGCGGTCGAGATCGCCGAATATAACCGGCAGATGCTCCGGGAGTATGATCAGGTCCGCGACTTCATCATCCTTCACTACCATGCGACGACGCGGACGGATTCGGCGTTCTGGCGTCATTGCCAGAGCATGACGCTGCCGCCGTCGCTGCAGGCCAAGCTCGATCTCTGGGCGGGACGGGCGCGGATCTTCCGCGAACAGGGCGAATTGTTCACGCCCGACAGCTGGATCGCGGTCCTGCTCGGGCAGGGTATCCGGCCGGCGTCGGTCGATCCGCTGACCGCAGGGCTGCCGGTGGCGGAGAGCGCCCTGTTCCTCGACCATGTGCGGGAGATGGTCGCTAAGACCGCCGAGGCGATGCCGCGCCACGCCGACTTCATCGCCCGGCATTGTGCGGCACCGCTGCGGACCGCGGCCTGATCCGAGCTACACGTCGCCGCGATCGCTAAAAAGCTTATTTGTCGGACAAACCTTGCCCTTCCGCCTGATCGGGCTACCATGATGGCAATTCGTATAAGAACGGGAGCGGGTATGCGGTGGGCGTCGAGCGCGGGAATGGCTGCGTCAATAGTCGTAGCGTTGAGCACTCTGCCGGCTGCAGCGGCACCCGTTGCCCGTGGGGGCGAACGCCGCGTCGTCATCGATGCCGCCAAGGCCGCAGATCCGGTCGATCGATCCTTCGACCTGTCGATCGGCTCGGATTTCCCGGGCACGCTGATCCGCAGCGACAGCCAGGCGCAGCTCAAGACCGCGGTCGACGAGCTCGGCTTCCGCTACATCCGCTTCCACGACATCTTCCACGATGTCCTCGGCACGGTGCGCAAGACGGATGCGGGGATCGTCTATGACTGGACGAAGATCGACCAGCTCTATGATGCGCTGCTGGCGAAGAAGATCCGGCCTTTCGTCGAGCTCGGCTTCACGCCCAATGCGATGCGGACGTCGGAGCAGACGATCTTCTACTGGAAGGGCAATACCTCGCATCCCGATCCGGCTTTGTGGCGCGGGCTGATCGATGCCTATGTCCGCCATGTTCGGCAGCGTTATGGCGCCGACGAGGTTCGCCGCTGGTATTTCGAGGTCTGGAACGAGCCCAATCTCGACGGGTTCTGGGAAAAGGCCGATCAGAAAGCCTATTTCGATCTCTATGCGGACACCGCGCGGACGATCAAGGCGATCGATCCGGCGTTGCGGGTCGGCGGGCCATCGACCGCGGGCGCGGCCTGGGTGCCCGAGCTGCTCGCCTTTACAAAGCGGAACGCCGTGCCGATCGATTTCGTGACGACACACACCTATGGCGTCGAGGGCGGATTCCTCGACGAGGAGGGCAAGCAGGACACCAAGCTGTCGGCGTCGCCCGACGCGGTGGTCGGCGACGTGCGCCGCGTTCGCGAGCAGATCGAGGCGTCGGCCTATCCGGGGCTGCCGCTCTACTTCACCGAATGGAGCACGAGCTACACGCCGCGCGACTTCGTCCACGACAGCTATATCAGCGCGCCGTACATCCTGACCAAGCTGAAGCAGTCGCGGGCCTATGCGCAGGGTATGAGCTACTGGACCTATACCGACCTGTTCGAGGAGCCGGGGCCGCCCCCGACGCCCTTTCATGGCGGGTTCGGGTTGATGAACCGCGAAGGTATCCGCAAGCCGGCCTGGTTCGCGTATAAATATCTGAACGCGTTGAAGGGCCGCGCGATACCCGTGGCGGATGACACGGTGCTCGCCGCCGCCGATGGTCAGCGGATCGCGGCCGTGGTCTGGGACTGGCAACAGCCGGTCCAGACGCTGAGCAACAAGCCCTTCTACACCCGGCAGGTGCCCGCGGTCGCGGCCCGGCCGATCGCGCTGACCTTCGATCACGTGCCCGCGGGGACGTACCGGCTGACCATCCGCCGGACCGGTTATCGCCGGAACGACCCGCTCTCGCTCTATATCGACATGGGCATGCCCGCGTCGCTCGATGCCGCGCAGCGCAAGGGGCTCGAGCAGGCCACGCAGGACCTGCCCGAACAGGCGCGGACCGTCCGGGTGGGTCGCAACGGATCGACGCGCGTCACGGTGCCGATGCGCAGCAACGACATCGCGCTCGTCACGCTGGAACCCGCAGGCACCGCGGGCATCGAACAATAATCGGGCAAAAGGGGAGAAGACATGGCGGGATTTAGCAAGCGTGACGTGCTGACCGCACCGCTGCTCGGCGCCTTGGGGGTCGGCGCGGCGCGGCTGG
>NZ_JRVI01000058.1:0-58120 GCF_000783375.1 Sphingomonas sp. Ant20 | reverse complement strand
CCGATCGCCGACGGCCAGCAGGGTGCCGGTCATGCGCGTCGCACCGGGCCGGACCCAGGTCGACAGAGTCCAGGGCGCATCGGCGGCGACCCCTGCCTGCGCGCCGGTCAGGTCGCGCTCGACGCCGATCCCGCCGGCGAGGATGTCGACGTTATAGGGGCCGGCGTTGCCGATCGCTGCTGGCGCGTCGGCTGGCGCGGTTTGCGCTGCGACCGCGCCCGACAGGGCCGTTCCTAGCAGTAACAGGGTGGTGAGTGTCGCCAGTCGCATGAATAGTCCCTCCTGAGGTGCCGGCTTGGCAGTGCCGCCGGTCAGTTTTGTGCCGCGGTATGCCGGGTCAGTGACCGACCTGCGGATCTTTTGTCCACAATCTTGCGGCACCGCGAACGCCGGAGGCGTCGCCCCAGCGTGCGGGCACGATACGGCCGTCCCACAGGTCGGAAAATGTGTGGTGGCGCACGACATCGGGCAGGCCGGCGTAGATTTCGGTGACGTTCGACATGCCGCCGCCAAGGACGATCACCTCGGGGTCGAGCAGGTTGACGACGAGCGCGAGCACACGCCCGAGGCGATCGACATAGGCATCCAGCGCGGCGCGGGCCGCGGGGTCGCCGGAGCGCGCCGCGGCAACGATGTCGGGTGCGCTGAGCGCCAGCCCGTGTTCGGTGGCAGCGGCCCGCGCAAAGCCGGTACCCGAAACCCAGCTCTCGATGCAGCCCGACAGCCCGCACCAGCATGGCGGAGGATCGGCCTCGCGTCCGTCGGGCCAGGGCAGGGGCAGATGGCCGATCTCGCCAGCGATCCCGTGTGCACCATCAATCGCGGCGCCGGACAGCACAACGCCACCACCGACTCCGGTACCGATCACCAGCGCAAAGACGCTCTGCGCACCCTCAGCGGCGCCATCGATCGCCTCCGACAGAGCCAGGCAATTGGCATCGTTGACCAGCCGTACGGGGCGACCGAGCGCCCGGGCGAGGTCCTCGCGAAAGGGGCGGCCATTGAGATAGGTAGAGTTGCTGTTGCGCATGATCCCGGTTCGCGGTGACGGCGAGCCTGGTGCACCGATCCCGACCGTGCAGCGCGCGCCCCCGGCGTCGTCCGCCGCGGCGACCAGGTTCGATATCGCGGTCAGCGCGCTGTCGTAGCTGCCGGGATTGGGAATGCGTTGCCGCCACGCAGCCGCGCCGTTTTTCGAGAGCAACACGGCTTCGATCTTCGTACCGCCGAAATCGATACCCAGCGCCGGCGCAGCATCCTCGCATACCAGCCCGCCGATGTTGGCAATGGTACCACTCTCCCCCACGATATCCTCCCCCCCATGCTCGTGACCGCTGCACGGCCATCCCGATCGACAATGCCAGTTCGAAAAATAAACGCAAATTGATTATCCAATTGACGGCGCTTTGCGGCGCGGTAGAACACGGGTGCCAAGACAACGGTAAGTTGCGGCTGGCACGTGGGAGAGGGGTAGGGCGCCGCGGCGTCGATCAACTTCATTCTCGCAGGCTAACGCGTTCGCCAATCGCTGGCGGTGTTGATTGTGAGGGAGAGGGTCGGAATGTTGCGCGCAAAATCCAAGAACATGCTGATGGTCGCCGCGTCGGTGACGGCGTTGGTCAGCAGCAGTACTGCGCTCGCGCAGCAAACATCGACGACGCAGGGGGTGTTGCAAAGCGCGCCCACAGATCAGGCTGCATCGCCGTCCGCGGCTGCGGCCGATCAGGCGAGCGAAACGCAAACCCCGACCACCCCGACGAGCGATGCCGCCGCAGAAAGCGAGGACATCGTCGTTACCGGCATTCGCGGCGCGCAGCGGCGTGCGGTTAACCTGAAGCGCGATGCCGCGTCGGTCACCGATTCGATCTCCGCCGAAGACATCGGCAAGCTGCCCGACGTGACCATCTCGGATTCGCTCCAGCGTATCCCTGGCGTGCAGATCCGCCGCGACGCGGGTGAGGGGGCCGCAATCAACATTCGCGGCCTGCCACAGGTGACGACGCTGCTCAACGGCGAGGCCTATCTCGGCGCGCAATCGATCACGACGATCCAACCGAATTTCAACGACATCCCGTCGCAGCTGTTCGCCGGCGCCGACGTCATCAAGTCGAGCACGGCGGACCTGCTCAACGCGGGCATCACCGGCACCGTCAACCTGCGCACGCGCCGTCCGTTCGACCTGAAGAAGGGCTTCACCTTCGCGGCTGCCGCCGAGGGCGCGTACGGCGACAAGACCAAGGAATTCGATCCAAACCTGAACGGCTTGTTCGGCTTCCGTGGCGAGAAGGTCGGCTTCCTCGTGTCCGGGGCCTATTCGAACCTGCATCTGTCGAACTCGCACAACGGCATCCAGGAAGGCTATGGCGCAGCGCTCCACAACGAGCAGTTCAACACTGCCGCCAACCCGACTGGCGACGTCAACCTGAGCAGCGGCTTTTCGCCCGCCAATCGTCCCAAGGGCACGATCGTCGGTACCGGCCGCGACGTGAACGGCGACGGTGACTCGAACGACGCGTTCATCGTCCCACAGGGTTTCACCGCCTGGGACAAGGTGAACCAGCGCGAGCGGATCGGTATCAATGCCTCGGCGCAGTGGGAGATCAGCGATGCGCTGACCTTGAACGCCGACGCGTTCTTCACCCGCCAGAACGAGAACGACCGGACTGCCGGCATCCAGATGCAGAACGTCAACTGGCAGGCGGCCGAATTCGTCCCGGGGCAGTCGCGTAACACGGGTTCGGTTGTTTCGCTCAGCAACGGCGGCGTGACTCGCGACTATGACCTGAACACCACACAAGTCTATAATTACGATCTCGGCAACTTCGACTCGTACGCGCAGAATGATCGCTTCAAGTCGCAGTCGCAGAACTACAATGTGGAACTCAAGTACGACAATGGCGGTCGCTTCAAGGCAAGCCTGCGCGGTATCTACGGCAAGGCCTATTCGAACTACGACCAGAGCTATCTGCAGTTCAGCCCGTCCAACGGCGCGCAGTGGCAGCCGGGCGGGATCGGTCATTATCCGACGGGAGACGTCGCGTTCAATCCCGGCGGCTATGTCGTCAACACCTTGGCGGGCGCGGCGTCGCTACCAGCGACGGTCGATTTCACCGGCAACCAGCCCGTGTTCACGCTGCCATCGCAGCTGACGAACGCGCTCGGCAATATCGACAGCTACACGATGAAGACGACCTCGTCGGAGGGCAATTACCGGCGCAAGGGCGACCTCAAGCTGATCCGCGGTGACGTCTCCTACGAGGCGAACGACAATGTCAGCCTGGCCCTGGGTGGCCGGTATAGCGAGCGCACGGTCGACGATTTCGAATTTGATCGCGCGGCACCGCTCTATGCCGGGCAGGCGTCGCAGGCGGGTGGCTGCCTGGTCAAATGGAAGGCATTCGACGTCCCCCTGAACGATGCCTCGTGCCGTGCCGGTACGGGCACGTTCGGGACCGCCAGCTTCGCTCCCTACACCGCAGGGCAGGTCCGCAAGGCGAGCGATCCGATCTTCAACGGGCAGGTCAAGCAGTACAACCTGCCGGGCGCTGGCCTGCCGCCGATCTACGTGCTGGATCCCAAGGTGATGGACAACGCGCTGGCGTTCCAGAACAGCTTTTATCCCGGCAACGTGGAAGTGCAGAACCCCGGCGCGTCGTTCAACGTCGGCGTGAAGCAGATTTCGGGCTACGCGCAGCTCAACGTCAAGGGCGACGTGTTCGGCATCCCGGTGTCGGGCAATGCGGGCCTCAAGGTCATCAACACCAAGCTCGACATCACGCAGTTCGTCACCGGTTCGCCACAGCCCTATGGCCTGGCCAATCTGAGCAACGGCACCGTCGAGACCAAGCGCAGCTTCACCGACTTCCTGCCCGCCTTCAATCTCGCGTTCAACCTCGTCGAGAATGTGAAGCTGCGGCTTGCCTATTCGAAGACGATGACGTTGCTCGACCTCAACCAATGGGGCGGCGGCCTTAACCCGACCTATGCGATCGACACGAGCAACCCCGGTTCGCCCGTGTTCCGCGTCACCGGCGGCAGTTCCAACGGCAACCCGCAGCTCGATCCGTGGCGCGCCACCAACGTCGAGGGATCGCTCGAATATTATATCGGCGCGAGCAGCCTGATCAGCGTCGGCGCCTTCTACATCGACGTTGCGAGCTTCATCCAGTCGGGCAACATCGTCCGCACCGACCTGCCCGACAATGACGGCGTCGTCCGCAACCGGACGGTCTCGATCAGCACGCCGGTGCAGGGCGATGGCGGGACGCTGAAGGGCGTCGAGGCAGGCTGGAAACAGTCGTTCAGCGACCTAGGCTTCATGCCGTCGATCCTGACCAACTTCGGTATCGACGCGAACATCACCTATTCGCCGTCCGACTCCGGCGCGGTCGATCTGAAGGGCGATGCGATCCCGTTCCAGGATAATTCGAAGATCCAGACCAATCTGGCGGGCTTCTACCAGGACGATCATTTCCAGGCGCGTGTCGCGTGGAATTATCGCTCTAAGCGCGCGGTGCAGCAGAATTTCGGCGGTATCCAGGGTCTCGAACTCTATCAGCAACCAACCAATTATGTTGACGCGTCGATCAGCTACGACTTCACGCCAAACCTGACGCTGTATGCGCAAGGGTCGAACCTGACCGGAGAATACGAGAAATACTATCTGACCTTCCCGGACGAGAAGGCCTACAACAACATTTACGAGCGCCGGTTCATGGCGGGTGCACGCTTCAAGTTCTGAGGCGTAATGTGTGACGCAAATGCCCGCCGGCTTTCATCGGGGGTGGCGGGCACCTGTACGCCGGACTGCGTTGACGGGGAGTTGGTCATGACGGGCAGAACACCGGTCCGGCATCCGCCCGCGGGCCGCTGCGCTCGATCGTCATCGTCGGGGGCGGCACGGCGGGGTGGATGGCGGCAACGTTGCTCGCCCGGCGGCTCGACCGCCAGCCGGTCAAGATCACGGTCGTCGACTCCAGCGCGATCGGCACGGTCGGCGTCGGCGAGGCGACCGTGCCGGGCATCCGCGATTTCTTCCGCGAAATCGGCGTCACCGAGCAGGAGGTGATGGCGGCGACGCAGGGCACGGTCAAACTCGGCATCGAGTTCGTCGACTGGAAGCGCGAAGGCGAGCGCTTCTTCCACCCGTTCGGCCTGTACGGCATGCGATCGCGCGGCGTGGCGTTCCATCATTACTGGCGCAAGATGAACGCTGCCGGTCACGCTTCGCCGCTGGCCGATTTCTGTCTCGCGACCGCGCTGGCGGAGCGCAACCTGTTCATGCCGCCGACCGACCGGCCGGTTCATGATCTGCTGTTTTTCGACTGGGCGGTGCACTTCGATGCCGGGCTATTCGCACGGTTCCTGGCGCAGAAGGCGATCGCATGGGGCGTCGAACACATCGATGCCACTATCACCGATGTGCGCGTCGACGGTCGCACGGGGTTCATCAGCGGGGTGGACACCAGTTGCGGCAAGGCGATCGACGGCGATCTATTCATCGACTGCTCGGGGTTCCGGTCGCTGCTGCTCGGCGGCGCCCTGGGCGTGCCGTATGAAGACTGGACGAACCTGCTGCCGTGCGACCGGGCAGTGGCGATGCCATGCACGCGATCGGGGCCGCTGACCCCGTATACACGCAGCACCGCGCTCGAAGCCGGTTGGCAGTGGCGCATCCCGCTCCAGCACCGCGTCGGCAACGGGTATGTCTATTCGAGCCGTCACATCTCTGACGACGAGGCGGTCGCTACGCTGAAGGGGAGGCTCGAGGGCGAAGCGCTAGGCGAGCCAAACATGATCCGCTTTCGCACTGGGCGGCGTACGGCCTTCTGGCAGGGGAACTGTGTCGCACTTGGTCTCGCCGCGGGCTTCATGGAACCGCTCGAATCGACCAGCATCACGCTGATACAGACGGGTATCGAAAAGCTTCTCGCCTTGCTGCCCGATTGCGGGTTTGATCCCGCGCTGGCGGAGGAATATAATCGCACGACCGGGCTGGAATATGAGCGGATCCGCGATTTCCTGCTGCTCCATTATTTTGCCAATGTCAGGCGTGGAGAGCCGATGTGGGATCGCTGCCGCGACACGGCGCTTCCCGAGGCGCTGGCGCACAAGCTCCGGTTGTTCAAGGCGCGCGGCCATCTGGTCCGGTATGAGTGGGAATCGTTCCAGGATCCGAGCTGGCTGTCGATGTATGCAGGCTTCGGGATCGACGCGGCCGCGCATGATCCCGGTGCCGACCATTTCTCGGTTCCGGACCTTGAATCGGCATTTGCCGGATGAAGGAGTCGATTGCACAGGCTGTTGCGCTCGCGCAGCCGCACGACGCGTTCCTCGGCCTGGCTGCGCGCAGTCCGGGGCTCGCGCAGCCTGCCGAGCCGGGCGGCCCTCCTGATCGCCTGATGATGCCGGCGCGTTAGGGAGTGTCGCGCAGCGTGCAGATTGGCCCGCGCAGGTCTCGCCGCGCAGCCGGGCCGGTCTGTTCGAACGCCATGTAAGCGCGCGTGTCGACCGAATAGCGCGCCCATAGGGGCAACCCGGCGCTGTTGGGATTACCGGTTCTGACGAAGTTGACCCAATAGCGTTGCAGCGGCGGCTGGCCGGGTTGCGGCGGGTTGAACACATAGCCGATCTCGCTTGCATGGCTGACCGTGCCGCCAGCCGGCGCGTAGTCGAACTGATACTGCCACACCGGTACACCGATGCGTGCGAATGCCTTGGAGACGGCGATCGTCGGACAGCGAAAGGTCACGTCATCGGCGATCTGCGCGGTGACGTCACCCAGGCGCAGATCATCGACCGGCGTGCCGCCTCGCTGGAAACCGTAGAGATCGAGCGCCCGGTCGGCGCCCGCACCGAATTCGCGTCGAACCGTCGCCTCCGCCGCCGCGCGACCGCCATGTAGGGGCAGTTCCTTCGCGTTGACGCCGATGACGAGCGGCGTCCGTGCGAACCGGCCGCTCGCCAGCAGCTTGGCGGGCGTGTCGGTCAGGACGCGACCGTCGATTACCGCCTGCAACCAGATGAAGCTGTCATCGTCCAGATCGGGAACATCGACTGCGTCTTGCGCCTCCAGGATTTTGTCGACGGACAGGTTGCGGAGCTGGGCGGTCGGGGCCGTATCCGGCAGTCCGGCGGCCCTTATGAGACGTTCACCCAGGCGTTCGTTCTGCGCGAGCGTGCGCGGCGCGACGCCGAAACCGGGCGTTCCGCTTTCTTGGATCGCCTGCGCGAACAATCCGCGCGAAGCCGGGGCCAGCTGGTGTAGCGCGACGTCCTGCGCGCCGGCGGATTCCCCCGCAATCGTGACGCGCTTTGGATCGCCCCCGAAGCGCGCGATGTTGCGCTGGACCCAGGCGAGCGCCGCCTGCTGGTCCATCAGCGCGTAATTGCCCGAATGCCCGCCCTGTTCACGGCTGAGGGCGGGATGCGACAGGAAGCCTAGCGCGCCGAGGCGGTACTGGACACTCACCAGCACGACGCCCGCTTCGGTGATCCGCGATTCGACGGTGCCGCCCCCGGCGCCCGCGCGATTGCCACCGCCGTGGATCCATACCAGCACCGGCAGCGCCGCGGTCGCGCTCGACGTCGGCGTGCGTACGTCGAGGAACAGGCAATCCTCCGAGCTATTGATCGCCGCGTCCCGGTTCCAGTCGCCATAGACGGGTTGCGGACAGGCCGCATGGGTCGCAATTGCCTCGACAGGTTCAGTCCAACGCGTCGGCCGTTCGGGCGCGCGCCACCGCAGCGGTCCGGTCGGCGGTTTGGCGAAGCGGATGCCGCGGAACACTGCACCGCCGTTCGCAAGCGCCTCGCCGCGGACCGGACCATCGTCGGCGCGCACCACCGGGCCGGCGGTGACGGCTGCGAGCGCCAGCGCGAGGACGATCACTGGGCGAGCGCCTTTGGCGCCGGCTTGGCGAGCGACGCGCGGATCGCCGCTTCGGCAACCGGTCCCATGACGGCATATCCCGCCTTGTTCGGATGGACGCCGTCATAGGTCAGGCTCGCGCGGAACCCCTTGCCGTCGTGTAGCGCCGTCCAGTAATCGGCATAGGTAGCGCCGGTCTGCGCAGCATACCCCTTCAACCAGCTATTCATCGCCACGATCTTGTCGGCGGTTTCGAGGCCGGGCCGCCACGGAAAATCCGCGGCGGGCGGGATCGAGGCGAGGATCACGCGGATCCCGTGCGCGCGCGCAAGTTCCGCCATCGTCATGATATTGGCCTTCGACTGGTCGGGCGTCATCGGCCCGGTATTACCGGCAATGTCGTTGGTGCCGGCCATGATCTGTACGACTGCGGGTTTCAGATCGATCACGTCCTGGCGAAAGCGCAACACCATCTGCGGCGTGGTCTGCCCACCGATCCCGCGTCCGATGCGGTTGTTGTCGGTAAAGAAGGTAGGGGCCATGTCGAACCAGCCCTGTGTGATTGAATCGCCGATGAAGACGACGCGTGGGCCCGCCATGCCGGCCGGCAACTCCGCATTGGCCTCCGTGTAGCGGCCGAGCCATGCCCAATCGGTATGCAACCGCTCCTCCGCTTGGCGCGCGGCGCTGGCCTTCACATCATCTGTCTTCGCGATCGTCGGTGCGGCCGCTGCTGCCAGAGACAAGCTGAGTAAGATCGTTTTCATATTGCGCTCCGGAACTGTCGCCGCGCTATCGCATAATGAAACGGCAAAGCTAAATTTTTGTGCGATCGGCCCACTATGGGTTGTGGCGCCTTATCCTCACGCTGATTCAGGGCAGCGTGGGTTTCGCAGAGCGTGGGGTCACGACGGTCTCCAACTTGTTGTTTGCAATCTGGCAGCACGCTTGGGGCGGCGGTGCTGGGCACTGTGCTTACCAGACTAGAACGCTGACCCGCTGGCCGCTGCAACAGGTTCAGTAGATGCTCGTGGGGCAGGGGTCGGCGGCAAGCACAGTGGCGAAGTGGGCAGGGCTAGCGCGCGACCTGCACCTGACGTTCTGGGGCGTCCTGATAATCGTAGGCGTCACGCTCGCGCTCTCGGTGTTCGTGCCACAAGCGACGAAGGAGCACAGCGCGCCAACCTAAACCGATGTCTGATTGCGGGCAGCAGAAGGAGCGGCATGAAAGTCTGCCTGTGGGTCGCCGCAGCCGCAGCTGCTGAATATGACGTTGTTGTGCGGACGTCTGATACTGGAATGGGCAAAACATGCGAATTAAGCCCTAGCTTCAATCGCCGCCAAGATTGCGGATTCTGTACGGCCCTGAGCGCTTTGCAAGCGGCTTTCCCTTCCAGCTAAGCTGTACCAGCCCGTCGCTGACTAGCTCGTCTATCGCTTCGTGGACTGCAGGCATTGCGCTGCGCCAATCCTGTGCCATTGAACGGGCCACCTCGCTTGGGCATATCGTCGCCCCGGGTGCGCGGCGCTCGAGCAGGGAAAGAGTGGCTGCCTTCGGATCCGTCATCCAGACTGCGTCGACCGCGCACTCCGGCTGGTCAAGTTGCTATTGGCATTCGGTGCCTTCCAGATCTTGGTCGGCGCCATGCGGGCTAAGTAAAGAGCAACTGACCGCCGCGCGCGCAGCGCGGAATCGAGCTTATAATCGCGGCGAAGATCACCGCTTTGTGGGGCCAGCCCTCATATCAAGGCGAGCAACGATCGGTCCGAACACACGATGTCGACAACTCTACCCTTTTGGGTGAAGGCGCCGCCCTCAAAGGCGGCACCTTCAAATGCAGACATAGACGCTGGACGTGGTGCTTTTGCCCTAAGCAACTAGGAGCGGACGACAGTCCCCCCGCTCAGGCGACAACGAGTTCTGCAGCGGTCAAATCCTGTCCCCGCAACCAACCACGACAGCCCCGAAGCGAAAGCTCCGGGGCTGTCGTGGTTATTATGCCAGCGCGTAGTGCGAATATTAAGACCAACTCGCCCCATAGCTAAGATGGTGGAATCAGGTCTGGTCAAAGCCGGAGCGCTGGAACGTGCCTGCCCAAATTTGGCATTCGTTCACCGTGGTCGATGCGACGCCGTAGCGATGCTCGACAGATCGATTGTCGGATCGATCGGCACGCCGGCATCCTCCCGTTCCGAATACCGGTCGACGAGCTGGGCCGCGTGAGGGCGGAGCACGACCGTGAAGCGGACCATCTTCTCCATCTTCGCAAGGCCGATCTGCCGGTCGAGATTCGCGAGTCCGACTTCACGATCCGGGCGGATGCTGACCGTCTCGGTCTCCAGGCGCTGCGTCTCCACCTCATACCCTGCAAGGAATGCCGCGACGATATCGTCGCATATGGGTCGAGCCCACAGAAGAGCTACAGGGCGGTCAGTGAGTTAGATAAAGGTGTGTCGCCACCAATTGGCCGACGTTTGCAAAACTTTACTCGGTACACATCTTGAAGCCAAGGCGCTCTGCCATTGCAGACCGGCCAACGAATAGTTCGTCGGCTGAATTGGATGGAGCGCTGTGCAATGAACCGATATTTTCAACGACGCCGGACGGTTGCCGGGCTGCTGGCCGTCGTGGCCGGGACCGCAGCGATCGCCGGTGCTGGCCTAGCCTCGGCGGTACCGCCCCTACACGGGCCGCCTGGCCATTCGGCAACAGCGGATCCTGCGATCAACGACGCGCACTTCAACAAAATGCTAACGCAACTTCTGCCTGACGGCACACCCAAGCAAAGGGCCCAGCTGAAGCTAATCGCCAATTCGGTCCATACCGATCTGGATGCCTTTCACGCAGAGTTCCTGACCGCGCACCAACGTACATACATCCTGCTGTTGCAGCCGTCGATCGATCGCGCCGGGTTGGAGGCATTGCGTGTCGAGCAGGTGCAGCAGGCGGACCGTGCCTCGCGGCGGATCGTCCAAGGGCTGGCCGACGCGGCCGAGGTGCTGACACCATCACAGCGCGTCCGATTGGCTGCTCATCTCAAAGCGGTCCATCACAAGGGAGCAGGGCTGTGAGCCCCTTTTTGGTTGGCATATGCATACTGGCCGTCTCAGGCGACGCCGCGCCGCTGACGTCGCCGTCAAGCCAGACCCTGATAGAACGCGTCAGCGTTGCCGATCTCGATCTACGCGGCGAAGCCGGCCGGGCAACCCTTCAGAGGCGCATCCATGGAGCAGCGCGTCGGGTATGCGCCACCCAGGGTGTTTTGCCATTGGCGATGAACCTGAGCGAGATGCGCTGTACTCGAACTGCCATAGCCCGTGCTTCGGCTCAACTTGACCAGATTGCTGCCGCCCATGCGGCAGAAGCGGTCGAGATCGCAGCACTCGTGGTCGACACAGGTCGCTGACGGCACGCGATCGTCGGACCTGGCCTACAGGCTTTGTGCATTGAGCGAAGCCTGTATGGTCTGCTGGACATCCCTGCATCATCTTCCGAAGGCTAAGGCCATCATTCAGCATATCCTGATGATTGAAGACGATTGCCGCCTGGCGGCGATGGTGAAGACCTATCTGGCCCAGCACGGCTATCTCATCGCGCACGCCACGACCGGCGAGGAGGGCCTAGCCGCGTTGCGCGACCACGAGCATGCGGGGTTCGCGGCCGTGCTGCTCGACCTGATGCTCCCCGACAGCGACGGGCTCGACATCTGCCGTCGCATCCGCGCACTGCCGTCGCCCGCCGGCGCGGTGCCGATCGTGATGCTCACGGCAAAGGGTGACCCGTTCGACCGCGTAATCGGCCTGGAGCTAGGCGCTGACGACTATCTTCCCAAACCGTTCGAGCCCCGCGAGTTGCTGGCCAGGCTACGCGCCGTGCTGCGCCGACCGGCCCTGGCGGCGGCGGACAGCCTGCCGCGACTGCGGTTCGGGCGGCTGGAGATTGACCGCGATGCGCGCGTGGCACAGCTGGGCGGGCAGGGTTGCCCGCTGACCGCTTATCAATTCGAACTGCTCGTGGTGCTCGCCGAGCGCGCCGGTCGCGTGCTGTCGCGCGACCAGCTGATTGACGCGTTGAGGGGCGGAAGCCACGAGCCATTCGACCGATCGATTGACGTTCATATCGGACGCTTGCGTGCCGCAATCGAAGACGATCCCAGGCAGCCTCGGCGCATCATCACAGTACGCGGATCGGGCTACGTGTTCGCACGGGTGCAGGATGGCTGAGCCTGACGTGCTGGACGGTGACAGCGGCCGACCCCGCCTGATGCAGCGCCTGTATTGGCGGATCTATCTCGCATTGCTGGCGAGCCTAACCGCGGCGGCAACTCTCTTTGGATTGGCGCACCTCCGCTACGGCGCGGCGCCGGCGGCCATGCAGGGCTTCCATGGCCATCTCGCCATGCTGGCGCTACTGCTGGCGATTGCGGTGGTCGTGGCGGTCGCTGCATTACCCGTCGTTCGCCGGCTCACCCGCCGGCTTGAGCGGCTCCAGGCCAGCGTCGATGCCTGGGGAACGGGCGATCTGTCGAGCCGGGTTGCCGTCGAGGGGCGCGACGAAATTGCGCGGCTGGCAATGAGATTCAACCAATCGGCCGGGCGGATCGAAGCGTTGATGAGCGCGCAGCGGATCCTGCTAGCCAATGCCTCCCACGAACTGCGATCGCCGCTTGCGCGTATCCGCATGGCGATCGAGTTGCTGTCCGAGGCACCGTCCGTCGCAGTACGTGCGGAGCTAGCGCGCAATGTGATGGAGCTCGACCAGCTGGTCGAGGAGGTTTTGCTCGCAAGCCGGCTCGACGGGATGTCAAAGCGTGAGCACCGGCCAACCGTTTTGGACCTGACCGCGCTCGTTGCCGAAGAATGTGCGCGGGCTACCGCGCAGTTCACTGGAGAGCGAGTAGAGATCTGCGGCGATGCGATCCTCCTCCGGCGGATGCTCCGCAATCTCCTCGACAACGCGCAACGTTACGGCGGAGGGACGGCGATCCTCGTCATGCTGACAGCCTCTGCAACGGAGATCGCGCTTGAGGTCCACGATGGTGGCGCAGGCGTCCCGCCGAGCGAGTGTGAGGCCATCTTCGCGCCGTTCTACAGAGCACGGGGGCGCGAACGAGGGTGATGGCGGACATGGCCTCGGTCTCAGCCTCGTCCGTCAGATTGCACGCCAACACGGAGGTGAGGTGCGCTGCATTGCAGCCGAGGCGGTTGGTGGTCGGTTCAGGGTGGCATTGCCGAGATGAACAGCTCTGCCGCAATGCCGCCCGAAAAGCGGCCGGGAATCTAAACGAACGGACGACCGAAGTTTGGGGAGCACATAGGGCGCGAACGCCCGCTTGTCGGTCAAATCTGCGAAAACGACGCCGGACTTAGGATCTGGTTATCTATCCCGATGGTGATTTCGCGGTCGGTAAGCCCCGGCGTCGAGATAAGCCGGCGCCAAGCGGGATCCGACCCGAAGGTACGCCAGTTTCGTTCACGGGTCGCAAGGTCGGGAAACGTCAGCAGGTAGGTCAGGCTCGGCAGGCGAGCTCCGGTAAGGTCCTGGGCGAAAAAAGACCGGCGTTAGGCCAGTCCGACGGAATATCTCGATCTCACCGCCCGTGTCGAACATCCCGATCTTGGTCATTCCTGCCGCTTCGCTATGGCTGAAATACGTCCTGAGTTCGAATATGCGGGGCGTGTTGCTGCTCGAGGCGTCGGTCAACTCGAGACGAAGAAAGTGAGGGAAGGCGCGCATCAGCTTCACCTCGAATGACGTGTATGGCGGCGCGTCTGGCGTCGCCTTCAAAAACGACCCGGCAGCCGTGGTGTAGCTCGGATCGGCGGAAAGCCTGCCGGGCAAAGCCACGAAATCCTCGATCGAGGGATAGGGGACGAGAACATGGACGCTTGGACTTGCGGACCCGATCGCCACCGTAAATACCCCCACCGGCCCGCAACCCGCGCGTCGTGCTGCTGGTATAAAGGCGTTCCTCAGATATGCGTCCAGACGCTCCTTCATGGGGCCGTTTACCAGCCGATAGGTCCGCAGCTCGTAGATCTCCAGGGTTGCTGCCGCGTCGCGAGGCTGAGCCTCAGCCTCGCCAGTTGCAAGCGCCACGCCGCCCATAGCGGCACCTGCGAGCAACGAACGTCGATCAATTGGATATGCCATGATGCCCTCGCAAAGCCGTCCGGGCCAGTCGAGCGCAAGCCGCAACCGTCGTCAATCCGCGATGTCTGCCCGCTGATGATTGACCTGCGCCGACTTCGCGGCATTCCTGCGTCAAATGTGCCAGCTGGGTGGCGTCAACTGGTTCAGCGCCTTGATATAGAGATAGATACTGACAGCGCTTAATCATCGAAAGTAGCTGTCCAGCTAACATGTAAGTGCGACCAAAGTTGGGGATCTGGGACTGGTTACCGAATGGCCGACCTCGGTCATCCCATGGCAGCGATTGGCAAGAGCCGCTGTCGAGCGCGCGGCGCAGCGGTTCCACCTTGTCGGCATAGGCGGCCAGCCGGCTTATGCAGCTGGCAGCCGATAGGGTGCACGGTAGCGGGGCGTGATTAGTGTGTTCGCCTCTGTGTCATCCCTGAACTGACCTGTCGCAGTATCCCAACTCACCTTTCGGCCTGTGCGCAAGGCGATGTTTCCCATCTGGCACACGATCGCGGTGTTGGACGCCGCCTCAATCGTACACGCTGGCGTGCGCGCGCGATCCTTGACGCAGGCAATGAAGTCGGCTGTATGCCGGTCCAGCCCCTCGTCCTTGGCTTTCGTGACCGGGATCTCCCGAGTCATGGCTTTGCCATCGCTCGTTTCTGGAGTGACGCGCCACTGGCCACGATCGACGACAAGGGTGCCGGTCTCGCCGACGAAGGCGACGCCGTGGTCGCGGCCGCCATAGGGGCCCTGACTGATGCCGACCGCATGCTCCCATTCCACGGAATAGTCGCCGAAATCGTAGATGGCGGTCTGCGTGTCCGGGGTTTCCATCGCAGAGCCCGGATAGCCATAGGCGCCGCCAAGCGAACTGACCGAACGAGGTGCCTCTGCCTTCATGCCCAACAGCGCGATGTCCATCAGATGGACCCCCCAGTCGGTCATCAGGCCGCCCGCATAGTCCCAGTACCAGCGCCAGCTGAAGTGGAAGCGATTGGAGTTGAAGGGGCGCAGCGGTGCGGGGCCCAGCCAGCTATCATAATCGACGCCGGCGGGTGGGGCCTGATCCGGTTGGGGAACGACGCGCTTCATCCATCCCATGTACGCCCAAGCCTTGACCTTTCGGACCCGACCGATGCCGCCGGACTGAACATGCGCGATCGCGTCTGCCCAGTGCTGGTTGCTGCGTTGCCACTGACCAACCTGAACCAAACGATTGTGACGCTGTTTGGCGGCGACCATGGCACGGCATTCGGCAATGGAGTTTCCGAGCGGCTTTTCGCAATATGCGTCCTTGCCCGCGGACATGGCATCGACCAGCTGAAGCGCGTGCCAATGGTCGGGCGTAGCAATGATCACCGCGTCTATCGACTTGTCGTCCAGCATCCGACGATAGTCGTCGTAGAGCTTCGGCGTGCGGCCTGAGACCTTCTTCAATTCGGCACCGCGTGCCGCAAGGACCGTAGCGTCGACGTCGCAAAGGGCTACGGGCGCCACGTCGGCCCGCTTGCACATGGCTGATAGATCCGACCAGCCCATGCCCTTGCAACCGATAAGACCCACCTGGACCTTGTCGTTCGCCGAGACCCGGCCGCGGCGCTGGGCAAAGGCCTGGCTAAGCGGCACTACGGTAGCAGCCGAGGCTGCGAGGCCGCCAACCAAGAGGGCGCGGCGGTCGAAGCTGGTGGTCATGTTGGTCCTCCCCAATCTGTCCTGACGGCATTGGTAGCGCCCAACCGCCCCTTCGCAAGACCACAGACGCAAAGGGAGTGCGCCGCAAAACGCAGTTCCAGCTCCTGAGCAGGGTCATCCAGACGAAAAGCAGCGTTCGGTCGGCCATGACCAAGAACGTCACGCATCGTCGAAATAACGATCCGAATGATAGAGCAGTGCTCACCCTCTTCGATGGCAGTTGGGCACCCGCAAGATCTGATGCATGTTGGCTTGGTCGATGAGAATGATACCCTTCCTGACGAAGCCGCGCCTGCATTGGCGCTCTTCGATCACGCCGGCACCGACCGTGCTGCCTGTGATGACGTGCTCGAAGCCATCTCCGTCCGGCTGGCGGCCGTCGCCGGTGGTTCGACGGCAGCGTTGGATCAGGCCGCCGCGCTTGCGACGGCCCTTGTCGAGGAGTTCGGGTTCATCCGCGACGCTCGCTTTCGCACCAGGATTGCGCGCAAGGTGCCCAGTTCGGCGTCTTAACCTAAAACGCGACCTTGAACTGGCCGCCGATGATCCGCGGCTCGTTGATCATCCCCGTCAGGTTGTTGAAATCGATCGCGCTGATGCTGCGATACTGGTTGGTGATGTTGCGCACGAACGCGCCGACCTCATACCCCTGCGGCGATTTATAGCCGACCTTGAGCCCGCCTTCGAGCGACGACTTGCCGGTGAACTCCACCGCTTCATACAGGAAGAAGTTTATGCGGCTGCGATAGACCCAGTCGGTATAGGCATAGACCTCGCCACCGTTCGCGAGCGGTATGCCGTAGCGCGCTGTCCAGTTGGCGATCCAGCGTGGCGCCTGGGGGAGATCGTTGCCGTCGATCATCGCAAACCCGTTCACGATCGGGTCGAGCACGGTGCAGGTCGCGCAGACCCCCACGCCGATCGAGCGATCGCGGATCTCGGTGAAGTTGTAGCTGCCGCTTGCGGTCAGCGACAATTCGGGTACCGGCCGCGCCTCGAACTCGCCCTCGACGCCGTAGCCGATCGCCTTGTTCGCGCTGATCAGCCGTGCCGAGTTGCTGCTGCCGCCGACCGCAGTGATCTGCAGGTCCTTGGTGCTGTACCAATAGGCGTCGAGCGAGAAGTTCACCTTCCGGTCGAGCAGCGTCCCCTTAAAGCCGCTCTCGCCCGAGAAGGTCGTCTGCTTCGGTGCGGTGCTCTGGACGCTGCCGAACGTCACGCGGTCCTGGATCGCCGGCCCCTGATAGCCGGTCGCAAGCCGCGAATACACGTTGATCGCGGGGGTCAGCTCATAGGTCGCGCTCGCGTCCCAGGTCACGTTCGAGCCACGGACGACGGCACGCGCGGGCAGTGTGTCGCTGATCCCGGTCCCGGGGATCGGTGCGGTTACGAGATCGTTGCGATAGTCGTGCGAATAGCGGACGCCTGCGCGCAACGTCAGCAACTCGGTCGGCTTCGCCTCGATCGATGCAAACGCACCGTAATTCTCGTTGCGATTGTCGTGAAAGACGTCCTGCGTCAGGTCGGTCGCACGCGATCCGGTACCGCCGAACGCATAGTCATATTGATGATAGCGCAGCGTCTGGTAGAAATAATACAGCCCGCCCTGCAAGCGGATGCCGTTCATGTCCTCGCTGGCGTAGCGCAGTTCCTGGCTGAACTCCTTGGGCTTGGTGAGGCCGCCGGTGTTCGACGGGAACAGCCCGACGCCGATCGCGCCGATCGTGCCGCCCGTAAACGGGTAGCTGTTGCCGCCGTCGACGTCGCCGGTGCTCTCGACCTTGGCCTGTTCATAGCCGGTGACCGAATAAAAGGTGCCGATGCCGTCGAGGTGATAATCGAGCCGCAGGTTGGTGCCCCATTGCGTCAGGCTCTGGCTGGTATAGCCGTCGAGCGTGACGTGCTTGGGGTCGAAGCCGGTGTTGAAGTCGTTGGTGCCGGGTTTGAACAGCCCGGCGCGGAAGATGCGCGGCGAGCCCGTGAGGTCACGGACGTGGACGTTCAGCAAGGCGTTGAAGTCGGTGCTTGTATAGCCGAGCTGGAAGCGGCCGGCGACATCGCGGTACCCTTCGAGTTTGCGGTCGGCATTGCCCGTCGTGGAATCGTTGGTGACCCAATCGTCGCGCGACTGGATCAGGCCCGATGCACGGAATGCGAAGCCGTTGCCGATCGGCAGGTTCAGCGCCGCCTCGCCGTTGATCGTGTTGTAGGTCGCCCAGGATCCGGTCGCATAGCCCGAGGCCTTGTCCGGATCCGGCTTCGCGGAATTGATCTTCACGACGCCGGCTGGCGTGTTGCGCCCGAACAGCGTGCCCTGCGGCCCGCGCAGCACTTCGACGCTTTGCAGGTCGAACACCGGGAAGGATTTCAGCATCGGATTTTCGAGCGCGACGTCGTCATACACCACCGACACCGGCTGTGCGGCGTTCGGATCGAAATCGGTATTGCCGAGCCCGCGGATGTAGAAGCGCGGGAAGGTGCGGCCGAACGACGATTCCACCTGGAGGCTCGGCGTACGACCGGCGAGGAACCGGATATCGAGCCCGCTCGAGTTGAGCACGTCGAGTTTCTCACCGCTGATCGCGGTGACCGCGAGCGGCACGTCCTTCGCCGATTCCCGACGGCGGGTCGCCGTGACGACGATGTCGCCGACGCCTGTTCGCCGGCCGGATCGCCGACGGCTTGCCCCGTCGGCGCCTGGTCCTGCGCGACGGCGGGTGTGGCACAGACGAATAACGGCGCGCTGGCGGCCAGCAGCCGGGCGATGGCAGACGTACGAACGGGCAAGCGAATCATGGATGGTCCCCCCTTGGGCTTCGAACATCCTCCTGCGTCGATCCGTGTGACCCGGATCCGACCCCGACCGGTAACATCACTGCAACGTGCGGCAAGAGACACGATCGGCGGCGATGCATTTTTGCTGCGCACCGCGACATCTTTGCCCCAGTTGCGGTCGCGGTCATCCCCGACGATTGGTTGCGGGGAGCGCAATCGTGAAGCTATTGCGGCCCGGCAGACGCGGCGATCGTGCCGGACCGGGGAATAGATATGCGCGTGCTTCTCATCGGGCTGGGTGACATCGCTCGCAAAGCATATCTTCCGGTTCTGTCGACGCGAGCTGATCTCGACATTCACCTGGCGACGCGCGATGCGGGCGTCCTCGACGAGGTCGGCCGCTCGTTTCGTATCGGGCATCGGCACACCAGCGCTGCAGATGCGCTTTCCACCACATCGTTCGACGCCGCCTTCGTCCACGCGTCCACGCAGGCACACGGCGAGCTCGTCAGGCTCCTTGTTGAGAGAGGCGTCCCGACCTTCGTCGATAAGCCGCTCGCCGATAATCTCGGCGACGTCGAAGCGCTTGTCGCCTTGGCCACGGACCGTGTCGTTCCGCTTATGGTCGGCTTCAACCGGCGGTTTGCGCCAGATTATGTCGCATTGCGAGGCATCGACGCGAACCTCATCATCCTCGAAAAGCACCGCTGCCGGCAACCCAACGAACCGCGGAAGGTCGTCTTTGATGACTTCATCCATGTCGTCGATACGCTGCTGTTCCTGGCCCCAGGACCGGTCCGCCGACGCAACATCGAAACCCATGTCGTAGACGGCATGCTCCACACGATCACCCTCACGCTGGCAGGCGACGGGTTTACCGCTATCGGCACGATGCATCGTAACAGTGGGCTCGACGAGGAGCGCCTGGACCTCATTGGCGGTGGGGCCCGTCATACCGTGCTGAACCTTGCTGATCGCGTCGAGACAAGCGGGACACAGCGCTTACATCGACGAGGCGACTGGATCTCGGTAGGAGAGCAGCGCGGCTTTGCGGCGATGTGCGACGACTTCCTGCTTGCGGCGCGTGAGCGAAGGCCGGTCGATGCAGCCGCTATTCTCGCAACGCATGAAGTTTGCGAGGCCATCGTCCGTCACACGGAGGCGTGAAGTCTCGGACAGGCGTTCCGTAATTCGAAGGCGTCGGCGCACAGCCCGCACCGCACCGACAAGGTCGCCCCCACTTCATGTACGCCAGTGCCGACAACCGCCTAAATGGCATGCAGTGGCTTAGCCGGAAACCTCATTGAATGAGTGTCCGCAGCTCGGCGGGGGGGGGAATGCCCTGCGACGTCAGCTTGTGGGTCGTAGGCGAAAGAAGGTCGTGCGTGGCGGTAGCCCTCGGACTGCCATGGGCCCGGTCTGTAGCGAATTGCGTTGCAGAACGACCCAAGGGTTATTGGCCGGCATTTGGACGACACGAGCCAGCGTGGACACGTCAGCAGCTACGATCACTGTCTCGAGCTAACGTAAGTCCCAGAGCGGGCTGCGTGTCTTCGGGGAAGCGTTGAACGTTTCGTTGGACGGCCCGGTCGGCTGATCTGCACGGTGAAAGGGGTCGTGCAGGAACAATGGATCGCCCGCTCGCAACAGGCGGGCCGCCCCGGCGAGTGACCCGAGCGTCGTCGACCACAGGCTGAAATGGACCATGTTGATGCACGATATCGGCGCCGCGCTTACGATCGCTCAGCCTGCAACGGCAGTGTCGAGGCCGAGTGGCGGTCGGACATTGTCTACCCCAGAGCATCACGCAACGATCGAGGTGCGGGCGGCGGCATCCGGATCGCTTGGTCGCCATCGGCGTCACAATCCTGCAACAATATCATACTAATTTAATGGGGTATGGAACCGAACAGCCCCGCGCATATGGCGCGAAGGATCCTCATTGGGAGGATCGAGACCCTGAGCATCGGCCAGCCCGGTGCAGCCCTCAGCTTCGAAGGGAGGCTGGCCGCAGAGAACGGATGGACCGGGTCGTTTGCAGACCGGGTCGCGACGGAATATCGTCGCTTCCTCGCGCTGGTCGCGATCAGCGATGAGCAGCTTACGCCGTCGGACGCGGTTGATCAGGCGTGGCATCTGCATCTGGCTTATACCCGCGATTATTGGCACGGCCTCTGCCGCGATATCGTCGCGCGCGATATTCATCACGAGCCGACATCGGGTGGCCCCGAGCAATGCGAGCACTATCGTGACCGGTATGTGCGTACGCTCAATTTATACCGGGACAGGCTTTGTTGCACAAAGGGCGTTGGGATTCCCTGTGAGGGTCAGGAAGCGTAGGTGGGATGGATGCCAAAACCGACCATGCCGAAGTACCGCACGACGAACTGGAGCGAGTATAACGCAGCGCTGAAGCGCCGCGGGTCGCTGGAGGTCTTGGGTTTGACCCGGGCATGGATTGGCTGGCAGCCCCGATTGGTCGTCGAGGTCGGCCGATGCGGTTTTCGGACAGCGCGATCAGGGTTTGCCTGACGCTGAAGATAGTGTTCGGACTGCCGCTACGGCAGGTGACGGGACTGGTTGCCAGCCTGCTGAAGCTGGCAAAGCTGGATTGGCCGGTGCCGGATTACACGACGCTATGCCGTCGGCAGAAGACATTGGCGGTGTCACTTGATGGTCGCGCCAGTACGGGTGGTCTGCATTTGCTGGTCGACAGTACCGGGATCAAGATGATGGGCGAAGGCGAATGGAAGACGCGCAAGCACGGCGCTTCCTACCGTCGCCAGTGGCGTAAGGTTCACCTTGGGATCGACGCCGAAACCCTGGAGATCCGGGCCATCGAGGTCACAACCAATGCGATTGGCGACGCCGCGACACTGCCGGATCTGCTGGCGCAAATCCCGACGGACGAACGGATTACGATCGTCGGGGGGTGATGGCGCCTACGACACCAGAAAGTGTCGGGCCGCGATCGCAGCCCGGGGCGCAGACGCGGTCATTCCCGTACGCCGGGGCGGCCAGCCATGGAAGAAGCCGGCGGCCGGCGCCGATGCTCGCAACGAAACGCTACGCGCGATGAAAAGGCTCGGTCGAACAATCTGGAAGAAGTGGAGCGGCTACCATCGCCGCAGCCTGGTCGAGACGAAGATGCACTGCTTCAAGCTGCTCGGCGAGCGCGTCGCATCGCGCACCTTTGATCGTCAGATTACCGAGCTCAAACTCCGTGCCGCAGTTCTCAATCGATTTTCACAAATAGGAACACCGACCACCATCCGCGTTGCATAGATCTCGTCAGTAAAACCATATTTGTGCTTAATTATCTTTGTGCAACAAAGCCCCCAGGCCGCGTTCATCGCGCCAGTGCGGCCCGAGGGCGACAACGCCCTAGAGATCGGCACGTGCATGGAGTTGAAGGTGTTCGTCGACCTCGAGGAACTCCTGACCACGCGGCTGCTGATCCAAGGTAATAGCGGCAGCGGCAAGAGCCATCTGCTACGCAAACTGCTCGAGGAAAGCGCCGGCGTCGTTCAGCAGATCATCGTTGATCCGGAGGCGGACTTCGTCTCCTTCGGCGAGACGTTCGGCTATACCGTTGTTGACGCAGCCAAGTTCAAGCCATCGAAACTGGCGAGCGTGGCCCGGAAGGCGCGCGAGCTGCGCGGATCGATCGTGCTGACCCTCGAAGGCATGCCAATCGACGACCAGCTGCGCGCGGTCGCCGCTTTCCTCAACGGCCTGTTCGACGCTCCGCCTGAGCATTGGCATCCGGCGATCGTCGCGGTCGACGAGGCGCACCTGTTCGCCCCTAACGGAGACAACGGTGAAGATAAGGAGGCGCGCAAAGAGGGCCAGCAAGCGATGGCGAACCTCATGAGCCGGGGTCGCAAGCGTGGATTGGCGGGGATCATTGCAACGCAGCGCCTCTCTAAGCTGCACAAGAACGTTGCCGCAGAGGCTTCGAACTTCCTGCTTGGCCGAACCTTCCTCGACATCGATATCGCGCGCGCGGTCGACCTGCTTGGTATGTCGCGAGCCGATGGCGAGCAGGTGCGCAATCTCAACCGCGGCGAGTTCTTAGGCCTCGGTCCAGCGATAGCCCGCCGCCCCATGAAGGTGACGGTCGGCGCAGTGATGACGGTCGGCAAGGCGGGCGCATCAAAGGGCCTCACCCCTCTGCCGTCGACTAGCGCTGCCGACATGGCGTCGATGATGCTGGCTGATGACGACCAACCCTCAACCCCAGCTTTGCGAGTAGTGAGATGAGCGGACCAAAAGCCAAATCTGTGCCGCCGGAATTGCTGGCGATGATGGTGGAACTACTGCCGACGATTGGAAGCCTACGCGATCTCGCCGCCATCACAGGCTTGCACCTGTTCGAGGTTCGGCGTGTGACAGCACCGTTTCTCGCCATCATGAAACTCAATGGGACGCATCCAAAGTGCGGCTGCGGGAAACTTAGGTTCCACCCTTTCGGCTGTAGTGGTTTCCGAGGCAAAAACACACCTACGGACCACTTGCCCGGGCATACGCGCGAGGAAACGAAGCGCCTGCTTCAGCAACGCGAAATCGCGATTGATATGCTTGTCGACGGCGCGCGGTTCGCGGAGGTCGATGGCGCCCTTGGATTGTCGAAGGGTAGCGCGATTAAATACGTGCGATTTATGACCGACGAGCAGCGGCAGCACCGCGAGGCGATCCGACCGCCCGTTCGGTCAGCGAGCCATTGTGCGAGTGTTGCGGTATGATCCGCCTAGCCGCAGCAACATCGCCGGTGGATCTCGCGTGGGCAGCCTTCGACGCCGCCGCTTTGCGGCTGAACTACCTGTACCGACTGGTCGATCTGACGACCGACACGCCCGCCGATCGCGCGCAGCGGATGAAGCTCGCAGGAGAGACGGCCCGGCTTTGGGATGAATGGCGCATGCTGTTCTTGAGCGATAGCTCGGGAGACGCCTCATGAGCGCCCCAGAAATCTGCGGCTCTTGCCGGTATTTCTTACCTGGCAAAACTGCTGCGAAGGTTTTCGCCAACGTTGGAGGAATGTGCCGCCGGTATGCGCCAACGGGTCCCGCGATCATCGCCGCAAGCTCATCATGGCAGGCTTTCCCGCCAATGAGTGAAGACCAGTGGTGTGGCGATTTTCGCCCGGCGGATGTTCCGGCCGTTGGACTTCGGAGGATGGCCGCATGATGCCCCGTGAGCGCCAGCTGCTACACTATCTGCAGACGTACATCGCAAGCCATGACGGCGTCGCACCAACGGTTCGAGAGATACAGGCCGAACTCGGATTAGCCTCACCGTCGGGACCGTCGCGTCTGCTGGATAGCCTCGAGCGGCAAGGGCTGATCGCCCGGGAGCCTAGCCGAGGTCGTAATATCCGGCTGACCCGGCCACCTGCCGACCTTGCCGCAGTCGCTGACGCGGAGATCTATGCCGAGGCGGTCCGCCGCGGCTTCATATCCGGTGCCTCGTCATGAACGACCTGTTTCGCTACCCCAGCGCTCCGGGCGCGCAGGCTCGTGATACTTCCCAAGCCGCTGCCGATCAGATCGCGCCGACCGCGCCGCAACTACGGGCCCCAGCTTTGGCAGTGGTGGAACGGTCGAACGGGCTCACTGCTGACGAGGTCGCGGGTCGGCTAGGCTTGTCGATCCTGTCGATCCGCCCCCGTCTTACTGAGCTCGCCCAGTTGGGGAAGGTTCGGGCTGGCGGCGGCCGGCGAAAGAACAGGAGCGGCCGCAACGCGATAGTCTGGGTCCCGGTGTTCCCCGCCCGGCTGCAGGGCCAGCGCCAGTGACGCCCGCCGCCGAACAGGCATGTCGGTTCGTGCAGCTGGTCGCACAAGCGCAGCCGCAGCCCGGCAACGCGCTGGACGAGACGATCGTCTCGGTCGCGCAGAAGATCGCCGCCGAGATCAGGCGCGAACAATTCCAAACGAGCCGCTCCGGCGTGCCACTCACAAGGAAAGCATGATGACCGACATCACGACCCTGCCGAAGCCCATGCGATCGCTCGATACGAAGCGATTCGGCGGCAACTTCCTCCTCTTTCGCAAGGCAGGCGACAGTCTGAAGCGCGGCGGGGGCGCTGGTGGAATTGCCGAGGCAAAGACGCACCGCGTCCGTCCGCCGCGGTTCCGCCACCCGTCGTTCGCTGCCGCCGAGATTGAGGCGGGTCGGCTGCTCGACCTCATGCCGGACTCGACGTTCGTCATCCTGCAGGAAGTGGCGCGGGTGAAGCTCACCGCGCTCGACGCCGCCTTGGACGAAGTGGCATGAGGAAAGACAAAATTCAGCATGCGGCGGCAGCCAAAGCAATTCTGGCTGACGTCATCGGCCGTATGCCGACGCTCACAGAGCTCATAAATGTGCCCGTCAGCCCCGATCCTACCGACATGGGTCCGAACGTCACGCTACCGGCAGTGCATATGCACATCCTGACGCAGCATATTGAAAATCTCGACGGCCTCGTCACGATCATGGGGATCGATCTCGCGATCGCCGAGCGGACGGCAATAGGCCTCGCACCGCAGGATGTCGGAGACGCGCGCACGATTTACGCGGCGCGCTTGGCGAGCTTCTCGTGAGGGCGTTCAATCAGGATCACAACGGAGCAGTCGGCGTCCTACTTCATGCCGCCGCGGCGATCCTCAGCACGAAATACGACAGGCGGTTCGCCGCAAGCGCACTTGAAAGGGGCGCAGCCATTTTTGCCGACGGAATCCGCAACGATCTCGCTCCGAAGGGGGCGGTGCAGTGACCGATGGCACAGAAGCTTCCCTAATGCCGAGGATCCTTGCATCGACGTTTACGCCGAAAGAATCGCAACTGAAGCGGTCGAGGCGCTGGGCCCGCTCAACGCGAGCGGCGTTTTCCTTCAGGCCATGATCAACGTTCATGTCGAGCACCACGGTCTCGACTCGCTGGTATTCTGCCTCGAAAAGTCAGTCGAGAGCCTCCGAAACGACTTAGTTCGACAGATGCCCACGGTGGGAACGACCCAATGACGTTCGCGCGCATGCTTATCGCCGTGATTCTCGTGGTGGCGTTAGGTCATACGCAGATTTGGCACGACTTTCTCGGCTGTATCGCAGCCGCAGGCGCAGCGTGGTCCTGCACCACCGACCCACTGCCCGCCGCGATTGACCGCGGGCTCGAGGCTTTTAAGAAAAGGCATATGCGATGAAACAGGACGAAGCGCTCGCGGCCACGCCCGACACGGATCGCCTGGTAATGCTAAAGGTCGTCGAGGACATCGTCGGGCTGAAGCGGACGCGGATCTATAAGCTCATTCGCGAAGGCGACTTCCCGCCGCCGTACAAGCCGGGCGGAGCGGGGTCACGATGGAGCGAAGCGGAGGTTCGCGCCTGGGTAGCGCAAATTAAGAAAGCACGAGCTGCTTGAACACTTGATCGACAGAATAAAGTCAAGCTCAAGCGTCATGCCGTTAGTGGAAGCAACGGCAGAAACACATAAAGCTATATACAATAGAGATATGCTAGCGAGCTACAGAGGCCTTTGTTCTAAGCAAGATTTAAGCCGCCTTCCGCTCCTCTCCCAACATTTCGCGTGCATGGTCTAGTGTAACTTTATTCGTTATAGCATGACGAATAACATACGCTGGTATTTCATGCTCAAGCGCAATCGATGATAGGGTAGCGCCTTCTTCTGCCATTTTTAGCGCATCCGCTTCACGGTACTCTTGGGGATACATTAGCTCGGTTGCGGCCAGCATCGCCATCAGCTCCGAGTGGATTGTATTGCCAGCTATTGGTCGGTCTTCGCCTTCTCCAACAGCCGACTCCATCTTGAGATAGGCATCGATCGTCGCTGTGCCGTCGGCTGACCAGTCATCCTTTTCATCGATAAAAAGATGGCAAAGCTCCTTGACGGCCACCAGTCGCTTCTCTGCATCGTTGAGATCCGCACGAACCAGCACTCGCGCCCGGCCGTCGGAATAACGCTCGAGGTTGCCCTTAAGATGGTCGGCACGAAAGTCGACAACCACCATTTCGATTTGCAGCTTGTAAACTTCACTGATGACGTACGCGAGATCCATGACGCGAAGCGCCGGCCCCTGTTTGCCGATGCACATGGCATCGAGTTGTTCGCGAACCACTTCTACTTTTTTTAGAACGCTCACCAACTTCGACATGTTTACGCGCATCGTTGATCGCACCGGACAATGAGACAAAAAAAAAAGGCCCTATCGAAATAGGGCCTCTTATACAATACGTGAGGTTTTACTGGATGACGGAACGGTCGCCAAAATCCAAGGGCTTCGCGTCTCCGCGATCCAGCGCCTCGTACATTGCATTCACTTCCCGGCACACCTCTTCGCCCGTAGTCTCTGCAGCGTTGCTGAGCAGAAACTTCACATCAACCAGGCCAGAAGCCTGCATCGACGCGTAGCGACAAGAGAGGCTTGTCGAGTGGTTTGCGGTATCCATTCTCGCCTCCTCCTCACAAAAATCCCGCCCACCCGGCGTGGGCAGACGGAACACCAATGATCACGTACTAACGAAGTTCCAATGAAGGAGCGGTTAACGCCATACATCGTATCTTCGAGTCAGGCGGGCCACTAAACGTTTTCCCGCCTAACCGCAATATGATCACAACCACCAAATTCGCAAGCAGCGAATTAACAATCGTTTAGCACACCAGACACATACGTTTTTCACGACCATCGCAATCACCGCGCACTCGCTGAGATGACGCAGGTATTTCAGATCGGCGATGCCTGGACAGATCGACAAAACTAACGTCGCGGGCCTTTAGGCGAGGTATCGGCCCATCGTATAGGCTGCCCAATATGCGCCTCAGGCGGCGCGAGGTCGTTCGCAATGATTTCAGCCCACTCACAAGCCAGCTCGCGCCGCCGCGGCATGTAGGGCGCGCGGTTATAGGCGCCCTCGACCTTATCCTTCGGGACGTGCGCGAGCATCAAATCGATGATTGCACGATCGGGCGACGCCCCCTTATGCCCAGCCTCGCGCCATTGACGATCGGCGCGCTCGTTCATGACCGTTGAAAACGCAGCGCGGAACCCATGCGGGACATGCCGAGCATGATACCCGGCTCGCTTTAGCAGGGCGTTCAACGTGTTCTCTGACATCGGTCGATGCGCGTGACGCTCCCCAGGAAAGACGATTGGCAGGTCACCCGAAAGCCGTCGAACCACGCGCAGCAGATTGACCGCCTCGGGCGCGAGCGGGACCAGGTGATCGCCGGCTTTGTCTGCTTTCCGATCTTCGTCGCCTTTCATCCGCGCCGCGCCGATCCGCCAGAGCGCCGCCGGCGATGGGGCGTCGGACTTGCCCCAGTCGACCCCCTCGATCTCGTCCCAGCGCGCACCGTGAACCTCGTTCGGCCGCACCGCCGTCAGAGCGAGAAACCGGAGGGCGAACTTCGTCAGCGCCCGGCACCGCTCCTTGTCACAGTTGACCAGCACGGCGCTCACCGCAGCGATTCGCTCGTCTTGGTCCTCGATGCCGTCGATGATCGACGGCTGCTTCGTCGCGCGGGGCTTTTTTCTTCAGCGCCTTGCCGAGACTGGCCGCCGGGTCGGCGTCGCATAGGCCTGCCGCGATTCCATAGACGAAGATGGACGACACACGCTGGCGGAGGCGGTGAGCAGTCTCGATCGCGCCGCGTTCCTCGACTTTGTTTAGCACGTCGAGAAGCTTCGGCGCGAGGACGAGCCGGATCGGCAGGTCGCCGATTGCGGGGAAGATGTCGTTCTCAAGGCTTTCGATGACGTCCGCCGCATGAACGGTCGACCAGTTCGGCTTGCGCAGCGTGTGCCAGCGTCGCGCAACGATCTCGAACGTGTTGCCGTCAGCGATAGCACGAGCCTTCGCGGTGATCTTGCGCTCGACCGACGGATCGCGACCTTCCGCAAGCGTGGCCTTGGCCTCATCGCGTTTGCGGCGCGCATCGCTGAGCGTCAGCGCCGGGTACGATCCGAGCGACAAGGTCTTCTGCGGCATCCGGCCGCCGGCCTTCGTCGGCTCGCCGTACGCATAGTTCATCCGCCAGTGACGGCCGCCGGCTGGCGTGACGTAGAGATAAAGCTGTCCGGAATCGCCCAGCTTGTAGGCAGTCTCTTTGGCCTTCGCGGCCTTCACCTTGGCGTCGTTGAGCATGTTCGCGCACCATACCATACGTAGCGAAGTTCATACCATGCGTTGTGCCATACCGATGTATGAACGCTAGCGCACAGGTACGAACAACCGATGGCGCCGAAAGGGCCGGAAAACCCCGATAAATCAATCCCGGTGCACGGGAACGAACGGTAAAAACAAGGGTGATGGCGGAGCGGGAGGGATTCGAACCCTCGATACGCTTTTTGACGTATACTCACTTTCCAGGCGAGCGCCTTCGACCACTCGGCCACCGCTCCGCATTGCTCTGGAACGCGCCTGCTAGAGCGGGTTTGGCTGCGGCGCAAGCGATTGCGTGCGGGGCGGCACTCGGGCAGTCTCACAGCGATGATCACCACCCTTCTCGCCGCCGCCCTCGCCCAAGCCACGCCGGTGCCGACACCGCTGCCGTCCGATCCGGTCGCGTCGGACTGGGTCGCGGTGCCCGATGACGAGATTCTCGTATTCACGCTGGCGAACGGGCATGGCTTCACGCTCCGCCTCGCGCCCGCCTATGCGCCCGCGCACGTCGCCAACATCCGCGCGCTCGCCCGCGCGCGCTGGTGGGACACCGCAACGAGCGTGTACCGCGTGCAGGACAATTATGTCGCGCAATGGGGCGATGCGACCGAGAAAAAGCCGCTCGTCGCCGGCGTCGCGGACGGGATCGCCGCCGAATATGACATGGCCGGGCCGACCGCGATCGTGCGGCTCGCCAAGCGCGATCCCTATGCCGAATGGGCGGGCTACAGCGGGGATGGCTGGCCGCTCGCTGGGTCGGGGACGCGGCAGTGGCTGCCGCATTGCTACGGGATGGTCGGCGTCGCGCGCGACCTCGCGCCGAGCGTCGGCAGCGGCGCCGAACTCTACACCGTGATCGGCCATGCGCCGCGCGCGCTCGACCGCAACATCGCGGTCGTCGGGCGGGTGGTCGACGGGATCGAGTGGCTGTCGTCGCTGCCGCGCGGGACGGGCGAGCTCGGCTTCTACGCCACGCCTGCCGAGCGCAGCCCGATCGTCTCGGCGCGGCTGGCGAGCGACCTTCCCGCCGCCACCCGCCCGCACTTCCAGTACCGCGCAACGGCGAACCCGCGCTTCACCGCCTGGATCGCGGGGCGCGAGAACCGGACGCCGCCGTTCTTCACGGTGCCGGCGGGCGGTGCGGACATCTGCAACGCGCTCCCGCCGGTCCGCCGCACGCCGGGCTAGGCGTTGCCCTGCAACGTGCGGATGATCGCGGAGAAGTCGAGTCCGCCCTGCCCGGCCTCGGCGAACGCCTCGTAGCGCTCGGCGGCCTTCGCCCCCATCGGCGTGTCGGCGCCGACATCCTGCGCCGCCGCCATCGCGAGCCTCAAGTCCTTGAGCATCAAGCAGCGGCGAACCCGCCCTGATAGTCATGGTCGGCGGGGGTGTCGGGGCCGATCCCCGGCAGCGGCGCATAGCTCGTCATCGACCAGCTCTGCCCCGACGAGACGCTGGCGATATCGTAAAAGGCCTGTGCGTCGAGCCCGAGCTTGTCCGCGAGCACGAACGCCTCGCAGGTCGCGATCATCGTCGCGCCGAGGATCATGTTGTTGCAGATCTTCGCCGCCTGCCCCGCGCCGTTCGCGCCGGCATGGATCACCGCCTTGCCCATCGCCGCAAGGATCGGCTCGGCGCGCTCGAACGCCGCCGCCGAACCGCCGACCATGAAGGTGAGCGTGCCCGCATTGGCAGCACCAATCCCGCCGGAGACGGGCGCGTCGACCGCCGCGAGCCCCTTGGCCTGCGCGGCGTCGGCGACCTGCTTCGCGGTCGCGACGTCGATCGTCGAACAGTCGATCAGGATCGCGGTCGGGCCCGCGACGCCGAACAGCGCGTCATACACCTCGGCGACGTGCTTGCCCGCGGGCAGCATCGTCACGATCGCCTCCGCCCCGTCGGCGGCCTCGGCGGCGGAGTCGACGGGGAGGCAGCCCGCCGCCTTTGCCTTGGCGAGCGCGTCGGCGTTCAGGTCGAACGCGTGGACGTCATGGCCGTTCTTCGCGAGGTTCGCGGCCATCCCGCCGCCCATGTTGCCGAGCCCGATGAATCCGATGCGTGCCATGTACTCTCTCCTAAATCTGCCGCGGCGACTGTGCCGCTCGCGCACCAACCCCGCCATCTGCGGCTACGTCCTGCCCCCCAAACTCCGTCATCCTGACGAAAGTCAGGATCCAGAGCCAAGACCGACACCGCCCGTAACCCTGGATCCTGACTTTCGTCAGGATGACGGGCAGCGACGATTGCGGGCGGGCGGGCAGCGACGCGCCTGCTACTTCCCCGTCCAGGTCCCCGCACGCTTCTCGACGAAGGCGGCCATGCCTTCGCTCTGGTCCGCGGTGCCGAACAGGCCGTGGAACAGCCGCCGCTCGAACTGGACGCCGTGCGACAGGCTCGTCTCGAACGCCGCGTTGACCATCTCCTTGTTCGCCAGCACCGCCAGCGGCGCCATCGCGGCGATCGTCGCGGCGGTCTTCACCGCCTCCTCGACCAGTTCGTCGGCAGGCACGATCCGCGACACCAGCCCGGCGCGCTCGGCCTCGACCGCGTCCATCATCCGCCCGGTCAGCACCATCTCCATCGCCTTGGCCTTGCCGACCGCGTGCGTCAGCCGCTGCGATCCGCCCATGCCGGGGGAGACGGCGAGCTTGATCTCGGGCTGGCCGAACTTGGCGGTGTCCGCCGCGAGGATGAAGTCGCACATCATCGCGACCTCGCAGCCGCCGCCCAGCGCATAGCCCGCGACCGCGGCGATGATCGGCTTGCGCGTCCGCGTCACCTGCTCCCAGCCGGCGAAGAAATTGCTCGCATACATGTCGGCAAAGCCCTGGCTCTGCATCTCCTTGATGTCCGCGCCCGCCGCGAACGCCTTGGCCGAACCGGTCAGCACCGCACAGCCCTGCGACGGATCCGCATCGAACGCGGCGAACGCGGCGATCAGGTCGGCGAGCACCTGCGAATTGAGCGCGTTGAGCGCCTGCGGCCGGTTGAGCGTGACGAGCGTGACGCCGCCGCGTTGCTCGACGAGGATCGTTTCGTAATCGGCCATGTCAGTCTCCTGTTCCGTCACCTCAGCGAACGCTGGGGTGACGTGCTCTATGTTCAACCCGGCGTCCACGCCTCGGCAGCTGGCAACGGCGCGAAGATCTGGTCGATCACATGATCGCTCACCGCCTCGGGCGTTGCCGGATCCCAGCGCGGCGCATTGTCCTTGTCGACGATCACCGCGCGCACGCCCTCGATGAAGTCATGCCGCTGCACGACATGCGCGCCGACCGCATATTCCTGTTTCATCTCGTCTGCGAAACTCGCCATCGCCGCGCCCTCGTGAAGCAGCCGGAGCGACACCTTCATCGTCTGCGGCGACTTGGTTTTGAGCGTCGCAAGCGTCTTCGCGGCCCACTCACCACCATCGACGTCGAGCGCGGCATAGATTTCCTCGAGCACATCGGACGCGAACAGCCGGTCGATCTCGTCACGATGCGTCATAATCTCGGCATCGTCGGGTACGTCGGACGACCCTTCGAGTATGACGTCGATCTCGCGGGGACGCTCGACGATCCAGTCCTTCACGCTCTCGAGCTTGGCGCTCGTCAGATAATGCGTCGCCAGCCCCAGCGCCAGGCAATCGGCGCCGTTGATCCGGTGCCCGGTCAGCGCGAGATACTGCCCGATCCGCCCTGGCAGCCGCGACAGATACCATCCCCCGCCGACATCGGGGAACAGCCCGATCCCCGTCTCGGGCATCGCGAACTTCGTGTTCTCCGTCGCGACGCGGTACGTGCACGGCAAGGCGAGCCCGACGCCGCCGCCCATCGTGATCCCGTCCATGAACGCGACGATCGGCTTGGCATAGACGAACAGCCGGTGGTTCATCCGATACTCGGCGTGAAAGACGCGCGCGCTTCGGCGCCGTCGCCGGCTCCCGACGCGGCGAGCATCCGGATATCGCCGCCCGCGCAAAACCCACGACCCTCGGCATGATCCACGACGATCGCCTCGACCGAGGCATCCCCGCGCCACGCCTCGAGCGCCTCCAGCACGCCTTCGCACATCGCAAGGTTCAGCGCGTGCAACGCCTTGGGCCGATTCAGCCGAAGCCGGCCGACAGGCCCTTCGACGGTCGTGATCAGGTCATTCATAAATCACCTCCCCGGCGAAGGCCGGGGTCCAGTTGGAAAGGTCGATGTAACAGAGGATGTCACCAAGCCGATTCGCGTCCCCCACCTGGACCCCGGCCTCCGCGGGGTGGATGCTGTTCGGCAGTCGGTGACCATATCCATCATTGCCGGGTCAGCTCGCGGCCGACGATCATGCGCATGACCTGGTTGGTACCCTCGAGGATCGAATGCACACGCAGGTCGCGCCAGAAGCGTTCGATCGGGTAATCCTGCAGATACCCGTAGCCGCCGTGCAGCTGCAACGCGCGGTCGACCACCGACGAGCCGGTGTCCGTCGCCAGCCGCTTCGCCATCGCCGCGAACTTGGTCTTGTCGGGCGCGTTCGCCGTGACCTTGGCCGCCGCCATGTAGAGCAGCGCGCGCGCCGCCTCGAGTTCGGTCGCCATGTCGGCCAGCATGAACTGCGTGTTCTGGAAGTCCGCGATCGGCTTGCCGAACTGCTTGCGGTCGCGCGTATAGGCGATCGCCTCGTCGAGACACCGCTGCGCGCCGCCGAGCGAGCAGGCGCCGATGTTGAGCCGCCCGCCGTCGAGCCCCATCATCGCGATCCGGAAGCCCTCGCCCTCGCCGCCGACCATGTTGGCCGCCGGCACGCGGACGCCGTCGAAGATCACCTGCCGAGTCGGTTGCGAATGCCAGCCGAGCTTCTTCTCGTTCGCGCCGAACGACACGCCGGGCATGTCTTTCTCGATCACCAGGCAGGAAATGCCCTTGGGCCCCTCCTCACCGGTGCGGACCATGGTGACGTACACCTCGTTCTCGCCCGCGCCCGAGATGAACTGCTTCGAGCCGGTCACGATCCAGTCGTCGCCGTCGCGCACCGCGCGCGTCTTCAGCGCGGCGGCGTCCGACCCCGAGCCCGGCTCGGTCAGGCAATAGCTCGCCAACCGGTCCATCGTCACCAGATCGGGAAGATACTTGTCCTTCACCGCGGCCGAGCCGAACCGGTCGATCATCCACGCCGCCATGTTGTGGATGCTGATGAACGCGCTCGTCGACGGACAACCGTACGACATCGCCTCCATGATCAACGCGGCTTCGAGGCGCCCGAGCGCGATGCCGCCGCTCTCCTCGCTGACATAGATCGCCGCGAAACCGAGCTCGGCCGCCGCCTTGATCGTGTCGCGCGGGAAGATGTGCTTCTCGTCCCAATCGGCCGCATGCGGGGCGATCCGGTCGGCGGTGAAGCGGCGCGCGAGCTCCTGGATCTCGCGCTGGTCGTCGGTGAGGTCGAACTGGTTGGTCATCGGGCTTTCCTGTGTCGTCATACTGGGCTTGACCCAGTATCCAGAGCGGCGAATGCTGACGCCTGCGGCTCTGGATCCTGACTTTCGTCAGGATGACGGGGGTGGGGGAAGGATATGGCTAGGCAACCCGCGGTCTATATCATGGCGAGCGGGCGCAACGGAACGCTCTACATCGGCGTGACGTCCGACCTGATGGCGCGGATCGTTTAGCACCGCGACGGCATGTTCGACGGGTTCTCAAAGCGATACGGCGTGAACCGGCTGGTCTGGTTTGCGATGGCGGACACGATAGACGCGGCGATCACACGCGAGAAGCAGCTCAAGGTCTGGAAACGGTCGTCGAAGACCACGCTGATCGAGACGGACAACCCAACCTGGCGCGATCTGGCCGAGGACTGGGGCTTCGACCCCCTCCCCACCCCGTCATCCTGACGAAAGTCAGGATCCAGAGCCACGGGCGTCGCGCTCGATGGCTCTGGATCCTGGATCAGGTCCAGGATGACGGGGAGGAAACGCCGCACCCGATCACCCCATCGTCGGAATGACGAACGCGTTGGCGGCATCACCCACCCCGCCATCGGGCCAGCGTTGCGTGATCGTCTTGACCTTGGTCCAGAACTTCACGCCCTCCATGCCGTGCTGGTTGGTGTCTCCGAACGCCGAACGCTTCCAGCCGCCGAACGTGTGATACGCCACCGGCACCGGGATCGGCACGTTGATCCCCACCATGCCGACATTCACCCGCGCCGCGAACTCGCGCGCGGCGTGGCCGTTGCGCGTGAAGATCGCGACGCCGTTGCCGTACTGATGCTCGCTCGGCAGGCGCACCGCCTCCTCGAAATCCCTGGCGCGGACGATCTGCAACACCGGCCCGAAGATCTCCTCCTTATACGCCGACATCTCCGTGGTGACGTGATCGAACAGCGACGGCCCGATGAAGAACCCCTTCTCATGCCCCTGCAACTCGAACCCGCGCCCGTCGACGACCAGTTCCGCACCCTCGTCGACACCCGTCTGGATCCAGTTCTCGATCCGGCTGCGATGCGCTGCGTTCACCACCGGCCCGTAATGCGCGTCATTGTCGGTCGAAACACCCACGCGCAGTGCCGCAATCGCCGGGATCAGCTTCTCGCGCAAAGCAATGGCGGTCTTCTCGCGACCGGCACCACCACCGGCAATGCCATGCACCGCTCGCCAGCGCTCCCGAACGCCGCACCCGACAGATCGGCGACGACTTGGTCTAGGTCCGCGTCGGGCATCACGATGCCGTGGTTCTTGGCCCCGCCCATCGCCTGGACGCGCTTGCCCGCCTCGACGCCGCGGCGGTACACATAATGCGCGATGTCGGACGAACCGACGAAGCTGACCGCACTGATCGCCGGATGATCGAGGATCGCGTCGACCATCTCCTTGTCGCCGTGGACGACCTGGAAGATCCCCTCGGGCAGCCCCGCCTCGAGGAACAATTCGCCCAGCCGCACCGGCACCGACGGATCGCGCTCGCTCGGCTTCAGGATGAACGCGTTGCCCGTCGCGATCGCGACGCCGCTCATCCATAGCGGGATCATCGCGGGGAAGTTGAACGGGGTGATGCCGGCGCCGATGCCGAGCGGCTGGCGCATCGAATAAACGTCGATCCCAGGCCCCGCGCCCTGCGTGTACTCGCCCTTGAGAATGTGCGGGATGCCGCAGCAGAACTCGATCACCTCGAGCCCGCGCTGGATATCGCCCTTCGAATCAGCGATCACCTTGCCGTGCTCGGACGACAGCAGCCGCGCGAGTTCGTCCATGTTCGCCTCGACCAGCCGCTTGAACTCGAACATCACACGCGCGCGGCGCTGCGGGTTCGTCGCTGCCCAGCCCGGCTGCGCTTTCTGCGCGGCGGCGACAGCGGCATCGAGATCGGCCTGCGTGCCGAGCGTCACGCGCGCCTGGATCTCGCCGCTATTGGGATCGAACACGTCGCCGCTACGGCCGCCGCCGGAGGACGGTCCACCCGCGGTGCCGCCTGCGATCAGATGCTCGATGGTGCGAACGGTCATGGCGCCTCTCCTTGTTTTGCGGCCTCTACACCACTGCCTCGCCTGCGACACAAGCGATAGACTTGCAGCCCTGAGCTGCATATTTGCAGTCGGTATGGACTGGAGCGACCTGCCGATCTTCCTCGAAGTCGCCCGTGCGCAGCAGCTTGGGCGTGCTGCGGCGAGCCTCGGCGTCGACGCCACCACGGTCGGTCGTCGCCTCCGCCGGCTCGAGACCGCGGTCGGCCAGCGGCTGTTCGAACAGGGCCCCGACGGCCAGATCCTGACCAGCGCGGGCGAGGACCTGCTCGCGCGCGCGACCGCGATGGCGGCGATCGCATCGGACATCCGCACCCCGCCCGCGGGCCGGACCGAGGTCGACGGCACGATCCGCGTCAGCGTCGCCGAGGGGTTCGGCACCTGGTTCGTCAGCCGACATCTCGGCACGCTCGCACAGGCGCATCCCAAGCTCGCGGTCGATCTCGTCGCGACCAGCGGCTTCCTCAACCCGACCCGGCGCGAGACCGACGTCGCGGTCCTGCTCGCACGCCCGCGCCGCGGTCCGCTGCGGACGCGCAAGCTCACCGACTATACGCTGCGGCTCTATGCATCGGCGGAGCATCTCGCGGCGCACGGCCCGGTGCACGGCATCGCGGACCTGCGCGACCGGCGGATGATCGGCTATGTGCCCGACATCGTCTATGCGCCCGAGCTGCGCTATCTCGACGAGATCCCGGGCGTCCGCGACCCGGTGTTGCGTTCGTCGAGCATCAACGCGCAGGCGCACATGATTGCGGCAGGCGCGGGGATTGGCGTGCTCCCGTGCTTCATCGGCGAAGCTATCCCGGGCTTGTCGCGATCCTCCCCGACATCCGAATCAGCCGCGCCTTCTGGCTGGTGACGCACCAGGACACCGGCCGCTTCGACGCGATCCGTGCCTTCACCGACTGGCTGGTGGCGCTGGTCGGGCGCGAACGCGCGGTGCTGGCCCCCGATTAATCCTGCCGCGGCTCACGCGAAAGGATCGCCTCGATCCGCGCGAGCGCCAGCTTGATCTCCTCCTGCTCGGCATGCGTGAAGGCGTCGCTGTCGACGATCATCTTGGCCGCCATTTTCGCGGTCAGCAGCGGCACGAGGAACAGCGGCACCGCATGCATCAGCGCGACCGCGACGATCTTGCCCCCCATCGTCACGGGAAACACGTCGCCATAGCCGATCGTCATTGCGGTCACGAACGACCACCAGATGCCGACATCGACAGGCTTGCCCTCGAACGTCGCAAACAGCACCGCACAGATCAGGATGGTCGAGACATAGCCGACGATCAGGATCGGCAAGGCCTGGATGAACGGTCGCCACGATCCCTTTGCCCTGCGCGCCATGATACCCCCCGGTTGTTTCGGCGCATCATCCAGCAAGCGGCCGACATTTCAAGCGGCACACACGCGGCTGATCGATCACGAACCCGATTGCCCCCGCGCGACAATTGCGCCTAGCTTGGCCGCATCCTCTTCCGGAGCGTTTCATGACCCTCAAGCTCGTCCTTCTTGCCTCGATCGCGCTCGCCACCGTTTCGTCGGCGCAGGTGCCCCAGACTGTTTCTGACAAGACTGCCCCCGCCGGCGGCGATGTCCCCGCCCAAGTTCGTCCCCGCCACCGCCAACCGCGACTACGTCAAGCGCGAGGTGATGGTCCCGATGCGCGACGGGACGAAGCTCTACACCGTCATCGTCTATCCCAAGGGGCTGGCCAACGCGCCGATCGTGCTGACGCGCACGCCGTATGACGCGAAGTCGCGCGCGACGCGGATGGACAGCCCAAGCATCCTCTCGACGCTGCCGCTTGCCGACGAGATGTTCGTCAAGGGCGGGTATATTCGCGTCTATCAGGACGTCCGCGGCAAATATGGCTCGGAGGGCGAGTATGTCGTCACGCGCCCGGTGATCGGCCCGCTCAACCCGACCAAGGTCGATCACGTCACCGACGCCTATGACACGATCGACTGGCTGGTGAACAAGGCGAACCTGCCCGAATCGAACGGCCGCGTCGGCATGATCGGGTCGTCCTATGAGGGCTTCACCGTCGTCATGGCGTTGCTCAACCCGCACCCCGCGCTCAAGGCCGCGGTGCCAGAAAGCCCGATGATCGACGGCTGGATGGGCGACGACTGGTTCCATTACGGCGCGTTCCGCCTCGCCAACATCGCCTGGCTCGGCGGCCAGACCGGCTACAAGGGCGCGGGCAAGGCGCCGCCGACCGGCGGCTATGACGATTACGAGAATTTCCGTCGCATCGGCTCGGCGGGCGACTGGGCCAAGGCGTCGGGATACGACCAGCTTCCCTATTGGCAGCGCATGGTCGCACATCCCGCCTATGACGGATTCTGGCAGGGCCAGGCGCTCGACAAGTTGCTCGCCGCCAACCCTTCGAACGTGCCGACGCTCTGGGAACAGGGGCTGTGGGATCAGGAGGACATGTACGGCGCGATCACCGCGTGGGAGGCGCTGAAGGCGAAGGGCAAGATGGGCAACAACCATCTCGTCATGGGTCCGTGGCGGCACAGCCAGGTCAATCGCGACGGCCGCAGCCTCGGCCCGTTCCAGTGGGACGGCGACACCGCGCAGCAGTTCCGCGAACAGATGGTGCTGCCGATGTTCGACCAGTATCTGAAGGACGGCCCCGCGGTCACGCTGCCCGCCGCCGCGATCTACAACACCGGCGAGAATCACTGGGACAGGCTGTCGACCTGGCCACTCGCCTGCGAGAGCGGCTGTGCCGCGCCTCTCAAGCCGATCTACCTCGGTGCCGAGGGCGGGCTGGGCTTCACCAAGGCCGCGAGCGGCGGCGACAGCTATGTCTCCGACCCCGCCAAGCCCGTCCCGCATCTGCCGCGCCCGGTCAATTTCGGCGACGGCCGCTGGGGCGACTGGCTGGTCAGCGACCAGCGCGGGGTGGATGGCCGCACCGACGTGATGACCTATACGACCGACGTACTGACGACCCCGGTCCGCGTGTCGGGCGCGCCGATCGCGGACATCTATGCCAAGACGACGGGGACCGATGCCGACTTCGTCGTCAAGGTGATCGACGTCTATCCCGACGAGGTCGCGAGCGATCCGAAGATGGGCGGCTATGAACTGCCGATCAGCCTCGACATCTTCCGCGGCCGCTACCGCGACAGCTTCGCCAAGCCGAGTGCGATTCCTGTCGGCAAGACGCAGCGCTACAAGTTCCGCCTGCCGACGGTGAACCACGTGTTCCAGCCGGGGCACCGGATCATGGTGCAGGTCCAGTCGAGCCTGTTCCCGCTCTACGACCGCAACCCGCAGACCTTCGTCCCCAACATCTTCCTTGCGAAGAAGGCGGACTACAAGAAGGCGACGGTAACGATCGAACGCGGCGGCGCGACGGCGAGCGCGGTGTGGCTGCCGGTGGTCGCGGTCGACCAGTCGGCCGTGCTGGCGAAGTAAGCCCCCCGCCCCACCACCGTCATTCCCGCGGAGGCGGGAACCCAGACTGGCTGGCCTCACGGCATTGTTAGCAAGGCCAGCCAGTCTGGATCCCCGCCTTCGCGGGGATGACGGGAAAGGACCTATGCGATAGCCGGCGCAGGCCCGAACAGCCCCGCCTGGTAATCGCGGATCGCCTCGCCGATCTCCTCGCGCGTCGTCATCACGAACGGCCCGTGCGCAACGACCGGCTCGTCGATCGTATCGGCATGGCCGAACACCAGCCGCACCGGGCCTGACGCCGCGACCTCGATCATGTCGCCATCCTGGTCGAACGTGACGAGGTGCCACGGCTCGACGACCGTCCCGCTGACCTCGGGCCGCCCCTCGATCACATAGAAGAATACGCTGCGACCGCGCGGTGCAGGCAGTGTCACCTTGCCCCCGGCCGCCAACTCGACCGTCATCATCGCGACTCCCGTCAGCGACTCAACCGGCCCCGCCTGCCCTTCAAACGTCCCCGCGATGACATTCACGACACCGCCGTCGACCGCGACCGCGACCGCCGGAATATCCTCGCGCTGAAGCCCGGTATAGGCGGGCTTGGTCATCTTCAGCCGCCCCGGCAGGTTGACCCACAGCTGCAGGATCTCGAGCCGCCCGCCGTCGCGCTTGAACGACGCTGGCGAGATTTCCGCATGGATCAGCCCCGACCCCGCGGTCATCCACTGCACGCCGCCCGCCTGCATCACGCTTTCGTGCCCGCCGCTGTCGAGATGCGCCATTTCGCCGGTCAGGATGAAGCTGACCGTCTCGAACCCGCGATGCGGATGCGGCCCGAACGGCAGGCCGTTGTTACCGGGCGCATAGGTCTGCGGGCCATGATGGTTGAGGAACAGGAACGGATCGACCTGCGGCAACTGCGGCCCCGGCAGCGGGCGCCGCGTGACGAGATCGGCGATGTCGTCACGCTGGGCGGGATAGGTCCGCAGCACGCGCCGCATCTCAGTTCGCCTCGCGCACAGCCGAGGCCGGACGCGCGATCTCCGCCAGCAGGGCGTCGATACCGCTCAACAGAAACTCGAGCGTCGACTTGTCGCTCAGCCGCCCGTCGGCGATCTTTTCGTGCACCGCCCCGATCACCGACTGCGGCCGCAGCAGCATGCGCGCGCCGATCGACGCCAGCGTCTCGTTCAGCTGCGCCTGCGCGCGCGCGCCGCCGACCGCACCGGGCGACGAGGTCAGTGTGAACACCGGCTTCCCCGTCAGCGTCGCCTTGCCGTAAGGCGCGAAGCCCAGTCGAGCGCGTTTTTTCAGCACGCCGGGCATGCCGTGATTATATTCGGGCGACGCGATCACGATCCCGTCCGCCTCGCCAATCGCGGCCCGCAGCGCGGCGACCGCCTCGGGTGGCGTGTCGGTATCGGCATCCTGATCGTACATCGGGATCGCGTTGAGCGGGAAGATCCGCAGTGTCGCCTTGTCCCCCAGCGCGTCGGCGAGCGAATTGAGGATCGCGGCGTTGAACGACTGGCGGCGCAGGCTGCCGGAAATACCGAGAAGGACGGGCATGCAGAAATCTCCTGTTGTCACGCGCGAGCGCCGGGCGACGGCGGCGCGCAAGATCTTGGTATCCAGATAGGCGACGGCACCGGCGCCCACCAGCGCAGGGTCGGCAACGCTGTGTTGCCCGGTTGGACGGCGATCAGGTCCAGTAGAGGATCCGCGCCTCGGGCAGGCGCGCCGCGATCTCGTCGGCAAAGAAGGCGCGCAACGCCCGCATCGTGTCCGCGTCATAGACATATTTGACCGAGCCGAACTTGGTGCGCTTCTCGGTGCGGTTCGCCATGCCGAGATCGAGCGAGGAGCCGGGATACCAAGTCTGGAGCACCGCCTTGGACCCGGGTGTGTAGCGATGCGTGATCAGCTCCATCGTGAGGTCCGGGATATCGCCGAGCACCTGTCCCGCCTGCGCAATCAGCTCGGCATAGGCGTCGCGCCATCCTTCGGCGGCAATGATCGGTGCGATCGTCAGCCCGACCTTGTACCCCGCATCCGCCATCCGGCGCAGCGCGACCAGCCGGGCCGCGACCGGACTCGTGCCGCCCTCGAACCGCGCATAGCCCGCCGGGTTGATCGAGGCGCGCATCCGCGTCCGCCCCGCGTGATCGAGCGCGAGCAGCGGCTCGACCGCGTCGAACTTCGTCGTGAAGCGCAGCTGCACGTCCGCCTCCCACGCGCCGAAATGCGCGATCAGCGCGGACAGCGACCCCGTGACGTGATCGATCGCGAGCGGATCGGTGTAACAGGACGCCTCGAACGTCGTGCCCTCGTGCGCGCGCGTGGCGGAGCGCGACGTGACCGTCCCCTGGCCGAGATGCGCGGGAAGCTCGGCAAGGATTTCCGGCAGGTTCGCATAGACCCGCGTGATCGGCGGCCCCTTCAGAGACCCCGCGAGATAGCAATAGCCGCAATGCGCAGGGCACCCTTCGGCCAGATCGATTCGCCAGTCGGCGCTCGGCGCGATCGGCTGCAACCGGCGTTTCGACGGCGGGGCGACGACGAGCGCCAGCGTCGCCTTCGCCTGTGCATATTGCTGCCGGGGATCGTCTGGCAGGTCGAGGCGAAGACGATCGCTGGGCAGGGTCGTCACCGCCACGTCCAGCGCCCGTGCGCGCGCGACGATCTGTTCACCATGGTCCCAGAGGAGCGACGACGGCGTCGCGAGGAGGCGCCGCGGCACCCAGAGGCGGGAGGAAGAGGGCGACACCATCGCACCATAACGCCCGCCCGACGACAAGCGTTGCGGCTATTTGACCGGCCGCTTCTCGAGTTTGCGCGCGAGCGTCCGCCGGTGCATCCCGAGCTGCCGCGCAGTCTCCGAGATGTTGAACCCGGTTTCCGCGAGCGTCGCGTGGATCCGCTCCCATTCGAGCGTCTTGATCGTCGCGCGGCGTTCGGTCACCGCGGTGTCGACCTTGCCCTCGGTCCGGTCGAACGCCGCCTCGATGTCGTCGGTGTTCGACGGCTTGACCAGATAATGCGAGGCGCCGAGCTTGATCGCCTCGACCGCGGTCGCGATGCTCGCAAAGCCGGTCAGAACGACGACGAGGATATCGGGGTCATGCGCGTGTAGCGTCTGGACACAGACCAGCCCCGACGCGCCGCCGAGCTTCAAGTCGACCACCGCATATTGCGGCACGTCGTCGGCGAGCAGCACGACCAGATCCTCATGGCTCGCCGCAAGCCGGACCGCATAGCCGCGCCGCTCGAACGAGCGTTTCAGTGTGCGCGCAAACGTCTCGTCGTCCTCGACTATCACGAGGCGCTTGACCGGGGGGATATCGGGCTCGCTCATTCGTCACGCTCCAGGGCGATCGCCGCCAGCGGCAGCATCAACGTCACTTCCGCACCACCCGTCTCGCGATTGGCGACCGCCACGCTGCCCCCCAGCTTGCGCATTGCATTGACCGCGAGGAACAGGCCGAGGCCATGGCCGGGATCGCGCTTGCTCGACTGATAGGGCTTGCCGAAGCTCGCCAGCTTGTCGCGCGTGAACCCCGGTCCGTGATCGCGGACGATCAACGCCAGATGATCGCCCGACCGCTCGCCCGAAAACCCGACCCAGGCGGGCGATGCTTCGGCGGCATTGTCGAGCACGTTGGCGATCACCTGCTTGAGCGCGGGATCCGAGACGATCAGCGGATCGTCGCCGAGCCGGCTGGTATAGTCGAACTCGACACCGGCGTGCAGCGCGCGCCAGTCCTCGACGATCGCGTCGAGGAAGACGTGGAGCGGCACGACCTCGGGCGCCTCGCCGCGCGCCTCGCCCGCCGCGAGCAGGATGTTGGTGACGATCGTCTTGCACCGCTGGACCTCGGCCTGCATCTCGCCGATCTCCTCGAGCATCCCGGCATCGGTGGCGAGCGCGGGCATCCGCTTCCAATCGTTGAGGATGACCGCTAGCGACGCGAGCGGCGTGCCGAGTTCGTGCGCGGCACCCGACGCGAGCAGGCCCATGCGGACGATATGATCCTCCTCCGCCGCCTGCTGGCGCAGATCCGCCAGATGCTCGTCACGGGCGCGCAGATTGCCCGTGATCCGCGTCATGAACAGTACCAGCAGCGTCGCGACGAGCAGGAAATTGAGCAGCGACCCGACCGTGTAGAGCGCGAAATACTCGCCCGCATAATCGGTCGGCAGGGCGAGCGGGCGATACCGGATCGTCAGCAGCGCGAAACACCCGCCCGTCACCCCGACGATCGCCCAGCTCGACCAGCGATCGAGCAGCACCGCGCCCAGCACGACCTGCAACAGGTACAGCGCGATGAACGGGTTGGTCGCGCCGCCACTGAGGTAGAGCTGGACGGTCAGCAATCCGACGTCGAGCAGCATCGCGAGCAGCAGCTGCGCATTCGCCCCGCGCTGCCAGCCATAGAGCCGCATGCTCGCGAGGTTGAGCGCGACCGACGCCGCCATCGCCAACAGCATCGGCACCAGCGGCAGGTCGATCCCCAGCAGGAAGCGGACCGTCAACACGGTGACCAGCTGCCCCGCCACCGCGATCCAGCGCAGCGTGACCAGCTGCCGCATGTTCGCATTGCCCGCGGCATCGGTATCCGCGCGCGCGCGGCTGACCCAGGCCTGCCACCGCGAGGAATCCATCGCCAATCTCATCGTGTCGTGCGCCGTCACGCGGTCCATCTCTCCTGCGACGCTCTCAACGCACGACGTCGCCGATCAGCGTCTATCACGACGACGATCGTGTCGCACGAACACGACGAAGCCGAGCACCGTCATCGCGGCGAGGCCGAACCATGTCAGCATGTAGACGAGATGATTGTTCGGAAACGCGATGACGGTCTGGCCGCCGACCGGTGCGCCGTCCCCGACCTTGTCCGCGTCGATGAAATAGGGCGCCGTGCGGTCAAGGCCACGCGCGCCCGCGATCGCAGCGACGTCGCGCGAATACCAGTTGTCGGTCGCGGGATCATTCTTGCGCAGGAAGCCACCACCAGGTTCGGTAATCCGCAGATAGCCCGTCACGGTCACCATCCCGACCGGCCGCGCATAGGCGCCGCGCTGTTCGGGCGAGACATAGCCGCGGTTGACCAGGACATCGAAGCCCTGTGCGGTCCGTAACGGCGTCATCACCCAATAGCCGCTGCCAAGTGCGGTTGCGGCGCGGACCAGCGTCGTGCGGTCATGCGCGAAGACGCCGCTCACCCGGATACGGCGATACGCATCGCTGCTCGCCGTGATCGCCGGCCAGTACGCCGGGCCGGGCGGCGCGACCGGTGCGGCCTGTGACCGCGCGGCCACCTGCCGGATCAGGTCGAGCTTCCAGACACGACGCTCGACCTGCCACACACCCAGCGCGCAGAACCCGGCGAACAGCAGCAGCGCGATGAAGCCCGCCACCCAGATCGCCGGCCGCGGCCGGGCATGCCCTGACATCACATATCTACCGCGGCCTGCATCGGCATCATGTTGGTGTTGAGGTGATACATGACCCAGATCGAGCCGCTGAGCGTGATCACGACCAGGATGATCGTGAAGATCAGCGCCATCATCGTCCAGCCATTCTCGGACTTTCCGTTCATGTGCAGGAAGTAGATCATGTGGACGACGATCTGGATCACCGCGAACAGCATGATCACCAGCGCGGCGGTCGACGGATCCTTGAACGCGCCGGTCATTACGGCCCAGAACGGGATCGCGGTCAGGATGACCGAGAGGAAGAACCCCTTGAGGTAGCTCTTGCGCGTCCCGTGCGACGCGTGGTCGTCGCCATGCCCATGATCGTCATGGGCGTGGTCGGCATGCGCGTCGTGCGCGGTGGCGGGGCGGTCGGTCATCGCAGCGAACCCATCAGATAGACGAAGGTGAAGACGCCGATCCAGATGACGTCAAGGAAATGCCAGAACATGCTGAGGCACATCAGGCGGCGCTTGTTCGCGGCGATCAGGCCGTGCTTCTGCACCTGCACCATCAGCGTGACGAGCCAGATGAAGCCCATCGTCACGTGCAGGCCGTGCGTGCCGACCAGTGTGAAGAAGGACGACAGGAACGCGCTGCGGGTCGGACCCGCGCCTCATGGATGAGGGTGGCGAACTCGTACATTTCGATCGACAGGAAGGCGAGGCCGAACAGCCCGGTAAAGGCCAGCCACATCTGCATGATGCGCTGACGCCCTTCCTCCATCGACAGCATCGCGAAGCCATAGGTGATCGACGAGAACAGCAGCATCGCGGTGTTCACCGCGACGAGCGGCAGCTCGAAGATCTCCTTGGGCGTCGGTCCGCCGGCATAGCTGGTGCCGAGCACGCCGTAAGCTGCGAACAGCACCGCGAAGATGAGGCAATCGCTCATCAGGTACATCCAGAAGCCCAGCATCGTGCTGCTGCCCTCGGGATGGTGATGCTCTTCCAGCTGGTAGAACGAGAGGGGCTCACCCTTCTCGTCCAGACCGTCCTTCTTCAATGATACCGAAGACATCGCGTCAGGCTCCCTGGGTCGCGAGCATGCGGGTGCGCGCGTCCTCGCTGGCGATCACGTCCTCGACCGGGATGTAGAAGTCGCGCTTGTAGTTGAAGGTGTGGAAGATCGTCGTGGCGAAGATCCCGACCAGCGTCAGACCCGCGAGCCACCACATGTACCAGATCATCGCGAAGCCGAAGGCGATGCTGAGCACGCCCAGCACGACGCCGGTACCCGTGTTGCTCGGCATGTGGATCGCGCGGAAGCCGCTGACCGGCCGCTGATGCTTGCGGTCCTTCATGTCGTACCAGGCGTCCAGATCATGAACGACGGGCGTGAACGCGAAGTTATAGTCGGGCGGCGGCGACGAGGTTGCCCATTCGAGCGTCCGGCCACCCCAGGGGTCGCCGGTGTGATCGGCGAGCGCCTCGCGGTTGCGGATGCTGACGAAGATCTGGATCAGGAAGGCAGCGATGCCGACCGCGACCAGTGCTGCACCGAAGGCGGCGATGACGAACCAGATCTGCAGGTTCGGATCGTCGAAATAGCGCATGCGGCGGGTCACGCCCATCAGGCCGAGCACATAGAGGGGCATGAAGGCGAAGTAGAAGCCCGACACCCAGCACCAGAACGAGACCTTGCCCCACTTCTCGTCCAGCTTGAAGCCGAACGCCTTCGGGAACCAGTAGTTGATCCCGGCGAACATGCCGAACAGCGTGCCGCCGATGATCACGTTATGGAAATGCGCGACCAGGAACAGCGAGTTGTGCAGCACGAAGTCGGCAGGCGGCACCGCGAGCAGGACGCCGGTCATGCCGCCGATCGTGAAGGTCACCATGAAGGCGATCGTCCACATCATCGGCAGTTCGAACCGGATCCGCCCCTTGTACATGGTGAACAGCCAGTTGAAGATCTTGGCCCCGGTCGGGATCGAGATGATCATCGTGGTGATGCCGAAGAACGAGTTGACGCTCGCCCCCGACCCCATGGTGAAGAAGTGGTGCAGCCAGACAAGGTACGACAGGATCGTGATGACGAGCGTCGCATAGACCATCGAGCTGTAGCCGAAGAGGCGCTTGCCCGAGAAGGTCGAGGTGACTTCCGAGAAGATGCCGAACGCCGGCAGGACCAGGATGTAGACCTCGGGGTGACCCCAGATCCAGATCAGGTTGACGTACATCATCGGGTTGCCGCCCGCGTCGTTCGTGAAGAACGCGGTACCGATGTACCGGTCGAGCGACAGCATCGCGAGCACCGCGGTCAGCACCGGGAAGGCGGCGACGATCAGGATGTTGGTGCACAGTGCGGTCCAGGTGAAGATCGGCATCTTCATCATGCCCATGCCGGGCGCACGCATCTTGACGATGGTCGCGACCAGATTGACGCCGGACAGCAACGTTCCGATGCCCGCGATCTGGAGCGCCCAGATATAATAATCGACCCCGACATCGGGCGAATAGGCGATCCCCGACAGCGGCGGCATCGCGAGCCAGCCGGTCCGCGCGAACTCGCCGATGAACAGCGACATCATGACGATCACGGCACCCGCCGCGGTCATCCAGAAGCTGAAATTGTTCAGGAACGGGAACGACACGTCGCGCGCACCGATCTGGAGCGGGACGACATAGTTCATCAGCCCGGTGACCATCGGCATCGCCACGAAGAAGATCATGATCACGCCGTGAGCGGTGAAGACCTGGTCATAGTGATGCGCGTTGAGATAGCCTTCGCTACCCCCGAACGCCATCGCCTGCTGCAGGCGCATCATGATCGCGTCGGAGAAGCCGCGCAGCAGCATGACGATCGCGAGGATCATGTACATGATCCCGATCTTCTTGTGGTCGACGCTGGTGAACCACTGGTTCCACAGATAGCCCCACACCTTGAAATAGGTGAGCGCGGCCAGCAGCGCGGCACCGCCGATCGCCACCATGCCGAACGTCGCGACGACGATCGGTTCATGCAGCGGCAGCGATTCCAGCGTCAGTCGGCCGAAGATCGTCTTCAATATGGAGTCTGACATGAGCTTTTCTCTAGCCGTTCGCGACGGGGCGCGAGCCCGGCATGGTTGAGGGGGTCAGCATGGTGTGATTGCGGTTGGCAGGCGAGCCGGGCGCGGCGTTGGCGCCGTCGCGTTTTATGTCGGCTGGCGCAGACCAGTGTTTCCCGCTCCCCTTTTCGTCGCCGTCCTTCATCAAGCCGCCCTCGGGTCGGGGGCCGGCGTCCTGCGGCCCGCTGCCGCCATTGACGCCGGGCATCGCCATGCCGTCATGCGGGTTCTTGCCCATCATGTCCGACATGCACGGCTTGCCGGGCTTCACGCACTGCTCGACGATCGCCTTGAACAGCGAACTCTCGACACCGCCGAAATAGCGGACCGGCACCTTCTCGCTCGGCTTTTCGAGCTGCATGTAGTTGGCACGGTTCAGACCGCCGCCGCCGTTCCGGACCTTCGCGACCCAGGCATCGAAGCCCGCGTCGGACACCCCGTGGAAGCGGAAGCGCATGCCCGAAAAGCCCGCGCCGCTATAGTTGGACGAGAAGCCTTCGTAATTGCCGGGCTTGTTGATCACCGCATGCAGCGTCGTCTCCATCCCGGGCATGGTGTAGATCATGCCGGCGAGCGCGGGGATGTAGAAGGCGTTCATGACCGAGGACGAGGTCATCTTGAAGCGCAGCGGGCGATCGACCGGCGCGGCCAGTTCGTTGACCGTGGCGATGCCGTATTCGGGGTAGATGAACAGCCATTTCCAGTCGAGCGCGACGACCTGGACGTCGAGCGGCTTGCCGCCCGTGATCGTCTGCTGGTTGCCCGCGAGCTGCCCCACCGGCGTGTTCTCGCCGATATCGCCGCTCTGCGCGGAGATGCGGCCGAGCGGACGATAGGGATCGAGCAGATGCGTGCTGGTCCAGGTCAATGCGCCGAGCGCGATGATGATCAGCAGCGGCACGCCCCAGATCAGCAGCTCGAGCCCGACCGAGTGATCCCAGGTCGGCTCGTACTTCGCGCTCTTGTTCGCCTGCCGGTAATGATAAGCGAAAAACAGCGTCAGCGCGATCACCGGGACGATGATGATGAGCATCAGCCCGGTGGAGATGAGGACCAGGTCACGCTGCTGCACCGCAATATCGCCAGATGGCGACATCACGACCCAGTTGCATCCACTGATCAACAGCGCGGGCAGCAGGGCTGCTGCGCGTAAGAGCCAGGATCGGGGCCTGGAATTCGATAGCTCGGCGGTCATGTACTCGCCCCTACGCCGCTGTTAGATCATTCCATAGTGGACAATTTGTCCAATGGGCGCCGCACTGCAGCAAAGGCATGGCGCTCATGATGCGACAGAGATAGGTCTCTCGGTGTGACTCCGAAAGGCCCTGCCCGCAGTCGACGAAAAGGCGTATGATCGGTGCGCCGTCCGAAAAGGCCATTGGGCGGCGAGCCGCCTCACGGAAGCGAGTTTGAGAATGAGTGCACACGCCGCATCGACGCTTTCGAAGACGATGCCCGCGATCTTCACGATCACGGGAAAAAGGTGTCGCCGGGCGAGATCGCGATCGGCGTCGTCATCGGACGCACGTCCGAATTTTTCGACTTTTTCGTCTATGCGATCGCCTCGGTCATCGTCTTCCCGACGCTGGTCTTCCCCTATGTCGACCGGCTGCAGGGGACGATCTACTCGTTCGCGGTCTTCGCGCTCGCCTTCATCGCGCGCCCGCTCGGGTCGGTGATCTTCATTGCGGTCGATCGGCTCTATGGCCGCAGCGCCAAGCTGACGATCGCGCTGTTCCTGCTCGGCACGGCGACCGTGGCAATGGGCTTCCTCCCCGGCTATGCGCAGGTCGGCAACTGGTCGGTCGTGCTGCTGTCGATCCTGCGTATCGCGCAGGGCATCGCGCTCGCGGGCGCCTGGGATGGTCTCGCCTCGCTGCTCTCGCTCAACGCGCCCGAGGGTCGCCGCGGCTGGTACGCGATGCTGCCACAGCTCGGCGCGCCGTTCGGCCTGCTGGTGGCCAGCGGCCTGTTCGCCTTCTTCGTCGCGACGCTGCCTGCCGCCGACTTCATCGACTGGGGCTGGCGCTATCCGTTCTTCGTGGCCTTCGCGATCAACGTCGTCGCACTGTTCGCCCGCCTCCGCCTCGTCGTCACGCCCGAGTTCACCACCCTGTTCGAATCGCGTGCGCTACAGCCGGCGCCCGTGCTCGATACGATTCGCGCCGAAGGCCGCACCATCGTGCTCGGCGCCTTCGCCCCGCTCGCCAGCTTCGCGCTGTTCCATATGGTGACGGTGTTCCCACTGTCGTGGATCGTGCTGTTCACGCGCGAGACGCCAGGCCGGTTCCTGACGATCGAGGTGATCGGCGCGGCGATCGGCCTGTGCGCGACGCTCGTTTCCGGGCTGCTCGCCGATCGCATCGGTCGCCGCACGCTGCTCGGCAGCACCGCGGTGCTGATCGCGCTGTTCGCGATCGGTGCGCCGATGCTGCTCGACGGCGGCGCGACCGGTGAGTGGGTGTTCATGATCGTCGGCTTCGCGCTGTTCGGCCTGTCCTTCGGCCAGTCGTCGGGCTCGCTCGCGACCAGCCTCGGCAAGACGCACCGCTATACCGGGTCGGCGCTGACGACCGATCTGGCCTGGCTGTTCGGTGCGGGCTTCGCCCCGCTCGCCGCATTGCTGCTGTCGAGCAAGCTCGGCCTCGCGGCCAGCGGCGCCTATCTGTTCTCGGGTGCGGTCTGCACGCTGATCGCGCTTGGCGTGAACAAGGAACTGGCGAAGCGCGCCAACGAGGGCTGAGCTGACCGGCGGGCCGGCTTACAGCTGCCCGCCTATCCAGACTACACGACTGACGTCACCCGCCGCACCCGCGGCGGGTGACGTTACGGTTTTCAGGCCCGGTCGAAACCCTACCCGTCGGTACAAAAGGCGATTGACGCCCGCCTGCGCTTACTATACCGAGCGGTATCGAAGACGATCGGGGTCCAGGGATCCTGCTCCGGTCTTCACCTAACGATGATTTTGCTGCCGCCCCGAAGCGCTGCACCACAATTCGACCTGTTTCCCACGCGGCACCTTCGCCGCGTGCCCCTTTGTCCATCCGAAGAGACCCGACCATGGCCTATCTCGACCTCGACAACCTGTTCGCCGCCCCCGTCGCCAGCCGGCCGACGATCAGCGCCGCGCAGACCGAAGGCCGGGCCGGGTTCACGCAGCTCGAATGGCATGTCATCATGCTTGCGAAGCAAGACGGCCTGCGCAGCCTGGCGGTGCCGGGACGGCTGGACCGCGCGCTGCGGACGATCTTCGGCCTGTCCGAGCGCTCGCCGCTGGCCGACCCGCGGCTCGAGGCGCTGCGTCGGCTCTCGGTCCATGCGTGGCGCCACGGCTTCGCGCTGCCGGTCGCCGAGATCGAGCGGTTCCTCGCCGCCGGGTTCCATCGCGGCCAGATCGAAGTCCTGGTCCAGCGCGTGACGGGTCTGCGCGTCGCATCCTGAGGCGGCCCGGCCGATCGTCAGTCCGTACTGAGCGCCTTGCGTAACGCGGCGTGCCAGCCGGCGATCAGCGCGGCGCGGTCGTTCGTCGCCATGCGCGGCTCGAAACACGCCCCCCGCCGCCACGTCTGCGACAACGCATCGAGATCGGGCCAGACGCCGGTCGCCAGCCCCGCATGGAACGCTGCGCCAAGCGCGGTCGTCTCGAGATGCGTCGGCCGCTCGACCGGTGTCTCGAGCATGTCCGCGAGAAACTGACACAGCCAGTCGTTCGCCGCCATGCCGCCGTCGATCCTGAGCGTCGCGGGCGCCGCGCCGCCGTCCGCGACCATCGCCTGCGCCAGATCGAGCGTTTGATAGCCGACCGCCTCAAGCGCGGCGCGTGCGAGATGCGCGCCCGTCGCGCCCAGCGTCAGCCCGGTGATGAGCCCGCGCGCGTCGGGATCCCAGTGCGGCGCGCCCAGCCCGACAAAGGCGGGGACCATGTAGACGCCGTGGCTGTCGGGAACCTCGGTCGCCATGTCGTGCGTCTGGTGCGCGCTGGTGATCACGCCGAGCCCGTCGCGCAGCCACTTGACCGCCGCGCCGGCGACGAAGATCGATCCCTCCAGCGCATAGGTCATCTGCCCGTTCAGCCGATAGGCGGGCGTGGTCAGCAACCGGTGGTCGGACGCGATCGCCGTGTCACCGGTGTTGAGCAGCATGAAACATCCTGTTCCATAGGTCGACTTGACCATGCCGCGCGCGAAGCAGGCTTGGCCGAACAACGCCGCCTGCTGATCCCCCGCCATTCCCGCGATCGGAATCGGGACGTCGAACAACCCCGGTGCGGTCGTGCCGAACACATGGCTGTTGTCGTGCACCTCGGGCAGCACCGCCTGTGGCACGCGCAGCAATCTGCACAGCACATCGTCCCAGTCCTGCCGGCGAATGTCGTAGAGGAGCGTGCGCCCGGCATTGGTCACGTCGGTCGCATGCACCGCGCCGCCGGTGAGCCGCCACAGCAGAAAACAGTCGATCGTGCCAAAGGCGAGCTGCCCCTTGTCCGCGCGCGCACGCGCACCCGGCACGGTGTCGAGGATCCACGCGATCTTGGTCGCGGAGAAATAGGGATCGAGCAGCAAGCCGGTCTTGTCGCGGACCATCTGTTCCGCGCCCTCGGCCTTCAGGCTCTGACACACATCCGCGGTGCGGCGGTCCTGCCAGACGATCGCGGGGTAGATCGGCGTGCCCGTCGCGCGATCCCAGACGACGACGGTTTCGCGCTGGTTGGTGATGCCGATCGCCGCGATGTCGCGCGCGGGCACGCCGCCGCGCGCGATCGCCTCGCGCGCGGTCGCCAGCGTGTCGCGCCATATGTCCTCGGGGTCATGCTCGACCCAGCCGAGTCGCGGATAATGCTGCGCGAATTCGCGCTGCGCCGTCGCGACCGGTCTGGCCGTCGCATCGAACAGGATGCTGCGCGTCGATGTCGTACCCTGATCGATCGCGAGGACGTGCGTGGCTTGGCCCATGCGGCTCTCCTTTGCGACCGCTCTAGGCCGCCCCACCACCCCGCGTCGAGGCTAGCCACCGGTCGGCCCGCGGTGGTAAACGGGAGACGATGATGAAACGCCCGCGAAATTCGACGTCGACCTGTTGATCGTCGGTGGCGGCATCAACGGCACCGGGATCGCGCGCGATGCCGCCGGGCGCGGACTGTCGGTCCTGCTGGTCGAGCAGGACGATCTGGCCAGCCATACCTCGTCGGCCAGCACCAAGCTGATCCATGGCGGGCTGCGCTATCTCGAATATGGCGAACTCCGGCTGGTGCGCGAGGCGCTGATCGAACGCGAGCGGCTGCTGGCGATCGCGCCGCCCATCATCTGGCCGCTGCAGTTCGTCCTGCCGCAGACGCATTCGCCGCGTCCCGCCTGGATGGTCCGGCTCGGGCTGTTCCTCTACGACCATCTGGGCGGCCGCAAGATCCTGCCCGCGACGCGGACCGTGCGTCTCGACCGCGATCCGCTGGGCGACGGGCTGAAACCCGGCGCGACGCGCGCCTTCGTCTATTCGGATTGCTGGGTGGAGGACAGCCGGCTGGTCGTGCTCACGCGCGCGATGCGGCCGAGCGCGGCGCGACGATCCTGACGCGCACCCGGCTGGTCGCGGCGACCCGACGGGACGGCGGCTGGTCCGCGACGATCGCCGATGCGCAGGGCGAGCGGACCGTCACCGCCCGCGTGCTCGTCAACGCGGCGGGACCCTGGGTCGCCGATGTCCTGGGCAAGATCCCCGATTCGCACCGCGACCGCGGGGTCCGGCTGATCAAGGGCAGCCACATCGTCGTCCCGCGCCTCTATGCGGGCGATCACGCCCTGCTGTTGCAGAACCCGGACAAGCGCGTCGTCTTCGCGATTCCCTATGAAGGTCGCTTCACGCTGATCGGCACCACCGACGAGGCCTGGCAGGGCGCCCCCGGCCCCGCGACGATCGACGCCGCCGAGACCGCCTATCTGTGCGACACCATCGACCGGTATTTCCAGCGTGGCATCACCCCCGCCGACATCGTCTGGAGCTATTCGGGGATCCGCCCGCTCTACGACGATCACGCGGCCAGTGCGTCGGCGGTGACACGCGACTATGTGCTAGATCTCGACGCCGCGGAGGATCGCGCCGCGATGGTGAGCATCTTCGGCGGCAAGATCACGACCTATCGCAAGCTCGCCGAGCACGCGATGATCCAGCTTGCCCCCTTCTTCCCCGATCGAAACACGGACCTGACAAAAAGCTGGACCGCGACGGTCGCGCTGCCCGGTGGAGATCTGCCCGAGAGCGATTTCGACCGGTATCTCGAAGCGCTGATCCGGGCGTACCCCGACCTGTCGACTGAACTGCTGCGCCGACTCGGCCGCGCCTACGGGACGCGGGTGGGCCGGATCCTCGGTGCGGCGCGCACCACCGCCGAGCTTGGCGAGGATTTCGGCGCGGGGCTTCATGCTGCCGAGATCGACTATCTCGTCGATCAGGAATGGGCGCGGTCGGCGGCCGACATCCTCTATCGCCGCAGCAAGCTCGGGCTGCACGTACCCGCCGACGCCGCCGCACGGATCGACGTATATCTTCTGTGGTTGCCGCCCAAAGTGCAAGATGGTTTGACCTGAGTTTGCGTATGATCGAGTGCGCTCTTCTGTCAGGCCTATTACTGCGGCATTTCAGAAGCCGCTGGCCGGTATGGTGATCCGCGGATCAGGTCCAAATCTGAGTTCCGAGCTTTATGGCTCGCAGATATACGCTGGTTTTCCTGATCCAGATCTGTTCGATCATTTTGCCCATTCGGGTCGTCGCCTTCTCACACCCCCCTTTATCCGGCGATAGGCAGCTGCGGCATGATGATCATGCTGCAGCTGTCAGCACCGAATTCCTGTAGTTCTCGTTTTTCGTGAGCAATGCCCAAATTGTTCGAGCCATCTTGTTCGCTAACGCGATCGCCACAAGCATCCTCGGCTTCCGCGCTGCCAAGCCAGCCAGCCAGGAACCGTCGGGAATCGATTGCGCCCGAGCCAGTTCAGGCGCGACATCGCTCCGATAATCAGAAGTTTGCGAATATCGCCTTGCCCTGCCTTGGAAATTCGGCCTAGCGTTCTTTACCTCCGGAAGAGAATTGGCGGGGAACAAGGCCAAGCCATGCAGCAAAGTCACGGCCGGATCGAAAACTCTCCATCGGTGGAGCAAAGGCTTCGACTGCCAAAGCGGTCATTGGACCAACCCCAGGTATTGTCTGCAAACGCCGCGCTGTATCGCCTTCTGCTGCGAGGTCTTTTTATCTTTGCCGTACGGGCATCGATGCGGACTGTCTGTTCAGCGATTTGCTTCATCAAGTCGCGTGATTCCTCGCGCATGAGTTCGGGCAGGTCGCAGTTTTGGCGCCGTTAGTATGTCTTCGATTTTAGTAAGCCAGCGAATTCCCTGAGGTACGACATGACCGTATTCATAAAGACATGCGCGAAGTGCGTTGATTAACTCCGTACGCTGGCGAACGAGCCGTTCCCGGCCGCGAAATAAAATGGCCCTACTTTGCTGTTCTTCGGACTTTGGCTCAACGAAGCGCATCTCAGGGCGTTGGGCAGCAATGACGATGGCCTCGGCATCTGCCGCATCGTTCTTTTGACGCTTTACAAACGGCTTCACGTAATGCGGGGCGATCAGTCTGACCTTATGCCCAAGCCGACTTATCTCGCGAGCCCAGTAATGCGCGCTGCCGCAAGCTCCATAACGACCACGGCGGGAGCCTGTTTGGCCATAAACTCCGCAAAGCCCTGCCGCGACAGCTTTTTCCGATACATCGGTTGCCCCGACATCGACGTGGCGTGAAGCTGAAAAACCGACTTTGCCAGGTCCACTCCGATCATCGTATCCGTAGTCACGATTGCCGTCCTTTCCGCTAAGTGATTCAACCTCGCTAATTTGGCACATTCCGATGCCGTCTGGGGAGGGCGGCAACCACCCCATCTGGTTCGGATACCACCAGGTATAGCTCGCAGCGAGATGCTCGGACACGCCGAAGCGCAGCCGGTCGGGCATCGATCGTAGCGGGTGGCAACGCGGCGCCAGTCCTTCAGGCGACCGAACATAATCTCGATACGGCTCCGGCTTCGGTAGCGGCGCTTGTCGTATTTGACGGGCATGATCCGGGATTTTCGGCCGGGAATGCAGGGCGTTATGCCCTTTGCCTGAAGGGCGTCCCTGTACCAGTCTGCGTCGTAGCCGCGGTCGCCCAGCATCCACTGCGCCGGGGGTAGATCGTCGAGTAGCGCGGCAGCGCCGGTGTAGTCGCTGACCTGACCAGCCGTCATGAAGAAGCTGAGCGGTCTACCTTCTGCATCGGTGACGGCGTGCAGCTTGGTGTTCATGCCCCCTTTGGTGCGTCCGATCAGGCGCCCAAGGCCCCCTTTTTAACCCGCAGGCTCGATGCCGTGCGGTGTGCTTTTAGGTAAGTCGCGTCATCATGATCGTCTTAGGCGTGGCGCTCGCGGCAGCCAGCCCCTCCATTATGCGGACGAAGACACCCCTTTCGCCCCACCGCTTCCACCGGTTGTAGAGCGTCTTGTGGGGGCCATACTCCTTGGGTGCATCGCACCAGCGCAGTCCGTTGCGGTTGACGAAAACGATGCCGCTCAACACCCGCCGATCATCAACTCGGGGCTTGCCGTGGCTCTTTGGGAAATATGGCTCGAGCCGCGCCATCTGCTCGTTGGTCAGCCAGTACAGGTCGCTCATGCGCGGTCTCCTCACGGAGCCTGAATCAGATCGTGCCTCTCAGATCAATGGGTCCTGACCCTAGCTGTTTAGTCCCGGCATCTGGTGGATCGGATCGACGATGAACCTGTCAGGCTCTGACGTCCAGAATTTGGCGATGTATTCGTAAGGCGTGAGGCCACTGAGCGTCTTGAGCGACGGGCGAAATTATAGGCTGCCATGAAGTCTGCGAGGTGCACCCGCAACTGCTCGTGGCTCTCGTAATGGAAGCGTTTGACCGTCGCCTCCTTGATGGTGCGGTTCATCCGCTCGACCTGACCGTTCGTCCACGGGTGGTTCGGCTTGGTCAACCGGTGCTCGATGTCGTTTGCTTCGCAGATCATGTCGAAGCGCATCTGACGCGACCAGGCGGTGTTACGGTTGCGCGGCTGCTCGGCAAACTGGATGCCGTTGTCTGTCAGGATCGTATGGATCCGGTACGGCACCGCTTTCAGCAGGTGTTCAAGGAACTCCCACGCCGTTCGCCTGTCCGCCTTGTCGACGAGCTGGGTGACCGCGAACTTACTCGTGCGGTCGATGCCGACGAACAGGTAAAGTTTGCCTTCGGCAGTCTGAACCTCGGCGATATCCATGTGAAAGAAGCCGATCGGGTAGCGCTTGAAGCGCTGTCGCTTCGGCTTGTCCCCCTCAATGTCCGGTAGACGGGATATGCCGTGCCGTTGCAGGCAGCGGTGCAGCGCTGACCGTGTCAGATGCGGGATCGACGGCTGCAACGCGTATAGGCAATCGTCGAGAGGCAGTAATGTGTGACGCCGGAATGCAACGACCGCTGCCTCCTCGCTGGGGTCAAGGTCGTGGAGTGAGGGCCTTCGGCCCGGTCTTCAGATCCTCAACCGTTGCCCGCTTGCCGCCATTTTGCGACCGTCTTCGGGTTGATCCCACGCTCTCGGCTCAGCGTCGAGAGCGAAGCTTGCGATCGCTGTATTGCTGCTCTGACGGCGTGCGTGGTCGTGGCGCTCCCGTGACGTACTTGTCCCATACGGCTTCCTTCCATTCCAACGAAAGGATCGCACCATCAAACCGTGGGATCAAACACCTAGCTGCTTTGGAACAGCGAATTAGGTATCCGGACACCAACCCGATCGGCGATCGCTATGGCACGCAAGCGCCGCTCCGATTCGGCGACTATATCGCCAAGTCCGACATCGTGCCGCAATCGCCCAAATTCCCCGCGCGCTGACCGACCAGAAGCTCGACGAGAGCAAGAGCCCCCGACTCGATCCGCGAAGAATTGATGGCGATCTTCGCGAACGAGGGTGGTGCCTGGACGCTGCGCGCGCAACTCTGCCGTGACCTCGAGGAGAACCCGATT